>CAZTZL010000076.1:0-13757 GCA_964617625.1 uncultured bacterium | reverse complement strand
TAAAAAATGGTTGCATCCAGCCTGGTTTGTGAATTCATTTTATGGCTGATTCCGCCTTCGAATCCCAGTCGTCCCAATTTCTCCTCCCAGTTAAAGTCCGCATTTGCAGCGTTGGTATAAGTTGCTTTTTTACTGAAAGTCTGCAAATGCAGCCCAAAATCTGTGTTGACACCGTCCACACCCAAAAAGACATCGAATTGGTGATCTGCCTGGTCGCCCAGATAATCCGTATCTGTAAAACTGATATCTGCTTTTTCATTACTCGTATAAAGACCCACCACGACAGATTGAGAAAGTGGAATATGAATCCCTCCGCTCCAAAGTTGATTATCAAGTGAAGATTCACCGACGACCATGTTTTGATAATTCACAATAGTCGAAGGAAATGCCCAGATGTTGTAACTGTCTCGAATGTAAAAATTGGTATTATAACCCATCGTGACAATCCTCGTTTCGCTTGCTGTTAAAAGCGTGGTGTAAATTAGAAAAACAAGAATAACCACAATTAAGCATTTCACAACTTTCATCTCTTCCCCTCCTTTGATTTTTAATACTTGGTTTACTATCGCCAATAACAGCCAACTAAGCCGGTTGTTTTCGTATCCTCAGTCAGGACCGCTCCAGTGTCAATGTCACTGTATAGAGTTTGCTGTTTCGGAAAATACTCAGCTCCAGTTTTTGATCTTCGGTGACATCGATCCCTCGAATGATCCGCTGGACATCAGCAGTGGACCGCAGCCTCTCTCCATTCATGGTAACAATCACATCCCCCACTTTCAATCCGGCTTCCGAGGCGGGACTGTTTTTAATGATCTTTGAAATAATAACCCCGTCATTCGGTGATATTCCCAGCATGGATGCCACCAGCCACGAAATATTTTCTACTTCCAGTCCGGTCTGGAATGAACGGTCAACACGCCCGATGGTTTTCAATTCGGGAAGGATTTTTTTCACCCTGTTGACCGGTATCGCGAAACCAATTCCGATGGAAGTTCCTTTGGACTCACTGCCCGAAATAATGAAGGCATTGATCCCGATACATTCGCCAAGACTGTTTACCAGCGGCCCTCCGCTGTTTCCGCCGTTGATCGCCGCATCGGTCTGGATCATATCTTTGTAACTTCGCCCCTCAATGTCTCCCTGAAAACTCATTCCTGTTGCGCTGACCACACCCACGGTTACAGTCGGTTTTGAATTGACATCGAATAGACCGAAAGGATTTCCAAAAGCAATGACCCATTCACCTATAATAATATCATCCGAACTCCCCAAAAGAATATAGGGCAGATAGTTTCCATCGATTTTCAACAGGGCGACATCGTAGGTATAATCTTCACCCACTTTTTTTGCATTGTATTGTTTTCCGTCGGTGGTGGTCACTAAAATCTCGGAAGCCTGATGAATCACATGTTCGTTGGTCAAGATATATCCGTCCGGTGAAATAATAAATCCCGATCCCAGCCCCTGAACTTTCTGCATATATTCCCGCGGCTGAAAATACCATCCCCAGAAAGGATCATCTTCAAACGGGGAACGTGAACGGTACCGCTGTATCCGGACCACATTGATTCCCACAACAGCAGGACTAACTGCAGAAACAGCCTGGGTAATGGTGTTCTGTCTCGATACGGTTATGTGATCCGAAATGGCAGATCGATCCCCGGAGGATTCCGCGGCTTTTTCCGGTAAAATTGCTGTATTTGCCAGCGATTCGGTTTTTGGAGAGCTTTTACAGAATAACGATCCTCCGACGATGAAAATACATCCGGACAAAACAGAATATTTAACTATATTTTTTATTTTCATAATATTTTTTCCAAAATCAATCCTGTGACTAATTAAAATTATTGCCCTTTCACCTTATCCCAGTCTGCTAAAAATCGTTCAATACCGATATCGGTCAGCGGATGTTTTAACAATTTTTCGATCACCGCAAGGGGTATAGTCGCAATATGTGCCCCCATCAGTGCCGCTTCAACCACATGCAGCGGATGGCGAATGCTGGCTACAATAATTTCCGTTTCGATACCATAATTCCGATAGATCTGTACGATGTCAGCGATTAAATCCATTCCGATATGGCTGATGTCATCCAAGCGCCCGACAAACGGACTGACATAAGATGCGCCTGCTCTGGCGGCGAGCAGCGCCTGCATCGAGGAAAAAATCAGCGTGGTGTTGGTCTTTATTCCCTCTCCATGAAATCTCTTGATCGCTTTCAGACCTTCTTTTGTAATCGGAATTTTTACAACGATGTGCGGATCGAGTTTCGCAAGAACCTTTCCTTCCTTAACCATCCCGTCCGAATCGAGAGAGACTACTTCGGCGCTGACCGGCCCCTGCACGATTCTGCAGATTTCCTTTAAGATCTCATTCGCGTTTCCGCCGGTACGCTGAATCTCTGCGGATAAAAGCGACGGATTTGTGGTAACGCCGTCAAGTATACCGAGACTTGCGGCTTCCTTGATGTCTTCAATATTTGCCGTATCGATAAAAAACTTCATGGTGCCTCCTGATAGTAAAAATCAATACTCATTGAGTAATGAATATTTTGCATTTTGATTTTTTCTCTTTTCTATTATACATCATTAAAATTCAATACTCTGTTTAAAAAATGATTGACACTAATCCGTTGTGCCTAATTAAAATTGAAAATACAAATGAAAATATTGATAATATCTATAAACATGTCATTTCGAATCCCGATGTTTCGGGATGAGAAATCTTTCTAATTTGAATATGGAACTATTAGATTTCTCCCTTCGGTCGAAGAGACAATTATTATTACATTTACAAAACAACATCTTGTATAAAATTTCTATGATGTAAAACAGATTAATACACCACACGGACAAGAAACAATCCGTGGGGCGGAACAGTCGGTCCGGCGAGCGTCCGGTCTTTCCCTTCAAGTATTGTTTTAAATTGACTTGGAAGCATTTCTCCTCTCCCCACCTCCATAAGCGTTCCCATGATAATCCGGATCATATTATGAAAAAAACGTATCGCTGTAATTTCGAATTTGATTTCCCTGTTCGTTTCTTCCCAATGAACATGAAACACTTTGGAAATGCAATCATCTCCTTTTTCATTCCCTTTGCAGAAGGAACGGAACGAATGTTCGCCTTTCAAATATTTTGAAGCCTGTTTCATAGGACGTATATTAAAATGAAAATTCGGAAACCAGGCATACTGATGCCCGATAGCCCGTTCAGCTTTCGAAATCACGTACCGGTATGTCCGGCTGACTGCATCCCTCCTGGCATCAAAACCGGAATACATTTCTTCTGCCTGAAGAACACGAATCTCTCTTGGTAGAAGCGAATTGAGCCCTTTTTCATAGGCTGACAAGGGCAAGTCCTTTTCGGTATTAAAACTGGCAGTCTGCCCCAAAGCATGCACACCGGCATCCGTTCTTCCGGCACCGACAATGCGTATTTTCTCTTTCGTTATTTTTTCCAGTGCCGTTTCGACTTCCTCCTGAATCGTCTTTTGCTCTAACTGAACCTGCCATCCGGAAAACGGGGTTCCATCGTATTCAAGAACCAGTTTGATTGTTTTCAGTGTCCTGCTTCTATTCTCCATAAATCTGTCAACAAACGGATATCAAATCTTTTTTTGTAAATAGGAACCGTTTTTCTGCTTCAATCATCGAAACAGAAAAACAGGAACGCCTATAAAAATCATACAGAAAAACGCAATAAGATCATTTCGTTTAAACTTTAAAATGTAATAACTCGTTCTTCCTTCACTCCCCCGGTAACATCTGGATTCCATTGCAAAAGCCAGATCATTGGCGCGCCGGAACGTGGAAACAAAGAGAGGAATGATCAGTGAAGAAATGTTCTTAATCTTCCGTACGAAACCTCCCTCAAACCTGGCTCCTCTTGAAATCTGTGCTTTTTTAATCCGGTCCGATTCATCGATAAATATCGGGATGAAGCGAAGCGCGATAGAAATCATCATACCGATTTCATGAGCCGGCACGCCCAGTTTTCTGAATGGTTTCAGGAAATATGTAAATGCATCTGTGAGCGACATAGGAGAAGTAGTCAATGTCAACAAATTGGCCAGAACAATCAGGACACAGATACGAAAGGTATAAAAAAATCCTTTCGCCATGCCTTCATAAGTAAACACCGCGCCAAGATAAGGAACGCGAAACAATATTCTGCCGCTTGTCAAAAAACCGTGCAATAAAAATGTGAGAATGAACAGAACAAGAAAGGCCCTGAGATTTCCAAAAGCGTTGCTGATCGGTATTTGAGCCGCGCGATAAAGTACGATCACCACAACAAAAAACCAGAAAAGAACCGTAATGCTGTTTGTAAATAACAACAGCAGCATGAAAAAGAGGCTCGATAGAATTTTTAAACGCGGATCGAGCCCGTGGATGACAGAATCTCTTGGTGCAAATTGCCCTAAAGTAATGTCTTTAATTTCTATCAAATCTCAATTGTGAGTTCTTTTTAAATAAAATGTGAATGAATTCTTGAAACAAACCATTATAATCTGCTTCAAGTATTAAAATATACACTATTTTGAGAAAAAGTCAAATAATATGTATGATCAATATTCTGTTTTAACTTTTTGAATCACAGCGTAAAATCGTTTCATCCACCTAAGCCGCATTGTCTCATCTTCATGAAAAGGACACTTTATGGCCATCCAAATTTTAGTCTGGTTTTTAAGATCACTTGCCCAATCTTTTGATTGTTTTCTTGCTTTTTCAGACAATTCGGATTGTTCCTCATTCTGATACCTTTCGACCTCGACCAAACGGGTGAGTAAAATAGTATATATTTTCAAAGATTGAAATGTATTCCAGGAAAAGCCATCGCTGGGTAAAGGCATATGATGCAACAGTATTTTTTTTGCCGAATCAAATTCATCCAAAGCAGCGGCATAATTCTGTCCAAGCCAATGCTTCGCTGCTTCATTCATCGTATGCTCGTAAAGAACGATAACCTGACGATTATCCTCCTGAGTCTGCCCCAATCCGGCAAGTATCAGCAGAAAAACGGAAATCAATCGAATTTGACAGCTTCTTAAACGTCTATTCACCCGGGCCATTTTATCGTTTGTGCTATAACCTCTTGTATCCTGCGCTTTTATTCCGGACACGATCTATTGTTCGTCTGCACCGGCTGACTGTCGCACTGCGGACGGATTCCTGTTTTTCAGCCAATCGGGAATATGCTTCTAATTTATTCACACCAGTTTTTAAAGCATCTGTATTTTTACGAATTTCCATCATTATTTTTCTTGCACGAATCCTTTTCCCCTGTCTTTCAAAATGTTCGACGCGCAGCAAATCGAGAATAATGTCCATTCGCAAGTTTTCGCATTGATATACCGAAACCCAGAATCTTTCTGTCCGGTCCGGCTGATGGTTTTCAAGATATTTTTGTGCTTTCTGCAGGAATGTGATCATCTGTTCCCTGTCACCTTTTTCCCAAGCGCCATCTACAGAATCCAGCTGATTCTGATAACGGGCTAACGCTTCTGCAAAAGAATAATTTTTTGTTTCTGCCTGAACATCCTGCGGTGCCGGAACAGCAGTGTTTTTTTCGCCTTTGGGCTCGTCCTGATCAGCTATTTTGCGTACGAGATTCTTCACTTCCTCCGGCATGACAGTAGCTTCGACTACCATTGTAATGGTACGTCCTTCTTCCTTCTGTTCCACGATATTCAGATTTTTCAAATAGCCCGCCGCAATGGACTGAATGATATCTTCTTTGGTCTGGAAATTCTCTACATTGGTTGATGATTCCATAAATACATAATAGGATTCAATGGCATCCCGAACGGCCAGATCTTTACAGGTTTGCCGGGCTTCGACCAGACTCTCTTTGTCTCCATACGTGTAACTATAGGATCCCTGAATTTTGTCCTGTCCGAAAATAAAAGGAACCCAAACCAATAATAAAAAAATTGTTCTATTAATATTTTTCATTTTCCCTTCCTGTGAATTCATCCGGTTGAATATCCAAAATGCGTACGATTTCTTCGGGTTCGATTCGGAAAAGACTCTCTTTGCCTCCGAAAAAACCGTGCACACGAATTAAATGCACGCTCAGTTGAGAAAAACGAATGGACAGTTTCAATTCTTTATTCGATACTGTTGCAATAAGTTTATGATGTAATCCCCGTTCCCCGAATGGACAGGGCAGCATGCCTCTGTCCCATTGAATTTGCACCTTGCAGTCTCCAACCGCAACTGAAGTTTCAAGTCCTTTCTTACCCTCTTCGATAAAATACTGCATCCTGTCTGCAATCTGATTTAAGCTGGTTTTCAAACGAAAAAGAGTACGTTCGTCCGTTTGTATAATATCATGAATATGCCTCACATCAGTCCCCAGAAAACCGTCTCTGGTTATTTTTCCGGGTTTAAAATTGGACCGGATTATTTTTTCTCTTGGAGTCAGTTTCATGTAATTTATCCTGAAATTGAGTAAACGACCATCCGCATAGCGGTGGATTACAAGCAGGCACGTCAGTGCCGGCCAGTTTAGGATCGAAATTCACTCCGATGAATCGGGGTGACTTGAAGATCAATTACGCAAAAGGATCAAAATAAATACGATCCTGTGTCACCCCATAATTTTTAAATATTTTGATACAGGCCTGAATCATTCCCGGACTGCCGCAGAGATAGGCCTGGACTTCTTTGGTATCGATAGTCTTTAAATAATTTTCCAGTGAAATTGTAATCAAACCGGTTTCTCCCTGCCATTTATCCTGGGGCTCGGGATTAGACAGTGCAGGGACAAATTTAAATTGCGGTATTTTTTTCTGAAACTGTTCCATCTCGTCCAAATAAAAAAGATCTTTTCTTGTTACAGCACCAAAAAAATAGTGTATCTTTCGCTGAATTTTTTGATAATCAATATGATGAAGAAGCGACACCATCGGGGCCATGCCGGAGCTGCCTGCAATCATGATGATTTCGCCCTCTCCTTCGTGCAGACAAAAATCACCCATCGGACCTGTAAATTTGGCGCGGTCCCCTTCCTTTAAATATCGATGCACCCACGTGGTGCAAATCCCCTCGGGGACCAGGCGGATAATCAAATCGATGCTGTCCGTCTGCGTAGACGCCGAAGCGATCGAATAGGCCCTTGAAACACGTTCCTTGATCCCGTGATAGGGTTCTGACTGAAGTTGAACATACTGCCCTGGTTTAAACTTGATCTTATCCGGTTGAACAAGCTTTAAGCGGAGCAGCTTGATATCATGCGTCAATGGTTTTAACAGTGCAACTTCTGCTTCATACTCTTTGATATTAAATAGTTCTTCGGGAATTTCAATCTTGATATCCCGTTTGACTTTCAACTGGCAGGAAAGACGGATTTGCTGACTAATTTCTGATTCATTCAATAAAGGCAATTCTGTCGGCAGAAGCGGCCCGCCTCCGTCTGTTACTTTGCATTTACAATAGCCGCAGGTCCCTCTGCCGCCGCAAGCAGAAGGCAGAAATATTTTTTGACTGTTCAGTGTTGAAAGCAATGTGGAACCGCCATTCACCTGAACCGACTTTTCATTGTTGATCAAAACTTGACATTCCCCATAAGATGCAAGAAAATGCTCGGCAATGACAAGAATCAGAGCGAGCAAACCGTTTATTCCGGTTATTACCAATACTGTAATAAAAATATTAGCAAGCATAAAAGAGAGACAAACCTATTGTATCTGAACCATGCCGGAAAATCCGATAAACGCCATTGCCATAATCCCTGTTATAATGAGTGCAATCCCGGGACCGTGCAAAGCCGGAGGTATTTTCTTTTCGTTCAACCGCTCTCGAATGCCCGCCATCGCAAGAATTGCCAGCAGCCATCCCAAACCACTTCCGGCACCGAAAAAAACGCTCTGTACAAAAGTATATCTTCGGATCACCATAAACAGGGAAACGCCAAGAATGGCGCAGTTGACCGTAATCAAAGGAAGAAAAATACCGAGATTAAGATAGAGTGTTTCCGAATAACGCTCAATAAACATTTCAATAAACTGCACGGTTGCGGCAATGGTAATGATAAAGACAATATAACGAAGGTATTCAATTTTTAAGGGTTCGAGGATCTGAAAGTAAACCACATGATTGATTGCCGCCGTAATCGTCAGGACAAATGTGACTGCCAAGCCAAGCCCCAGAGCCGTCTTGATCTGTTTGGAGACGGAAAGAAATGAGCACATCCCCAAAAAATAGGTTAATAAAATATTGCCCGTAAATATCGATGCAAAAAACAAAACCCACGGAGATAACGACTGCATATCATAACCTTTTAAAAATTATCAAAATTGTCATTTCGATCCTGCTTTAGCAGGAGAGAAATCTAATAGTTTATTTTAATTACGAGATTTCTCATCCCGAAGTATCGGGATTCGAAATGATAAGAACAAAAAAGTGCTTTTATATATTTTTTAGTTTATTTTACTTTGTTAACAATTATTGTATTCGAAACCCAGATAAACAACGCCAGCATGAAAAATCCTCCCGGCGCCATAATCATAAACGACCACTGAATCCAGCCTTCGGTCACACCCAAGCCGTGCATCAGGGGATTGAGAACAGCCACACCCAGAATGGTCCCGAATCCGAGCAGTTCCCTGAAAAATGCGATGACCAGAAGCACCCAGCTGTATCCAAGACCGGACATCATGCCGTCGAAAAAAGCAATTCCGGGCCGGTTCGAAGAAGCAAATGCTTCCATGCGTCCCATGATAATGCAGTTTGTAATGATCAAACCGACATAGGGACCGAGTGCTTTGCTGATATCCGGAACGTAAGCTTTTAACGCGATATCCACAATGACTACATAACTGGAAATGACAAGTGTCTGAACCATCATGCGTACGCGGGCAGGAATGATATTCCGGATCAGTGAAATTGTCAATGCCGAAAAAGCAGTAACGAATGTGAGTCCGAGACCCATAATTAGTGTATTGAGAAAAATATTGGTCACGGCAAGCGTGGAGCAAATCCCCAGAACCTGAATAGTCACAGGATTATTCTTCCAGAGGTCATCTTTTATAACATCAATCATTTTCATAGTTCGGCCTTAATTACATAAAATGGATAGCGCTCACGAACTGTTCTTTTTTAATAACGTCAGATAAAACCTTAAATCCGTATTCACCATGTTCAACACACCATTGCAGGTCAGTGTGGCTCCCGTAACGGCTTCCACGCTGGAAGTGGATTTTTCCAGATTGGTTTGATCCTTTTGGGCAACCATAACAATTGGGGCCAATTTGGATTGCCGGAAAAATCCATCGAGATCCAGATTTCTAAAATAGATTTTGAAAGACTGCTCTGTAATTCTAGCACCCAGTCCCGGTGTTTCCGTCTGCTGAGTAAAATCGATGCCGATCATCCGGGTCAAATCAGAAGAAACCGCCCCAAATGCCGTAATCGTTCCCCATAGTCCTTTCCCCTGTATCGGAAAACCGTATGCAAGGATTTGATTCTTCTCATCAGTTCGGACATAAATTTCAACCGAATCGCCAATTGCGAGAAAACTTCCTTTCAGCAATTGTTTTTCCTGAGGATTAACCGGAAGCCGGATGACATGAATTTCATTTTTCATCCGTTTTGAAATTTCTGTTTTGTCCCATTGAATATCGGAAGTTGTACAGGTGGAGGGCAGCCGGTCTTCCTGAACAGCGGCAGGCAGCATATCAAATGCATAGAGTATCGACTGGTTTTTCTGCATGGCCAGATTTTTTTGAATACGGTCCAAAGAAAACTCATTTACAACGGCCAGAGCGGAAACAAACACGACAGTGATGATGATCATAAACAGAATTGTAAACAGCGGCCGTTTCACGCAGATTCACCTTTTGGTTTTAGGGATTTAATACCATAATCAATCAGTGAGGCGAACATATTTCCAAGCAAAATGGCAAACATCAACCCGCCTGCAAACAGGGAAAACGTACGGATCAATACGGTAAACACAGCGATCAATCCGCCGTATATCCATTGAGCCGGACGTGTTTTCGGAGCCGACACCGGATCGGTCACCATAAAAAAACCTCCAAGAACGGCACCGCCTGTGAGCAGTGCATAGAGCGGATTCGGTGCTGTTGCGGGAATCACTTGATGAAGTATGGTTTGAAAAATAAAATAGATCCCAAAAAAGCTGAGTACCAGCCTCCAGTTGGCTGTCTTTTTAATGAGTAGATAAAAACCACCGAGAATCAATAACAAAGCTGATGTCTCTCCGATACAACCACCGCCGATAAAGATCAATTCTCCCATTTTCTCAAACTGTCCATTGATATTCCCAAAAAAAAGTTGCCAGTAGCTCGGTAGCGTCTCGGCGCCTTCCAAAAAAGCATGCGAAGATGTGGCTGATGTAATTGCGGACATGCCTTCTTTGACAGAAATATATTTCCACACGGCAAATCCGCCCGGAAAATCGGAAAAGTTCGCAGCAGGAACCCAGCGGTTGGTCATATAAATTGGGAACGTAATGTAAAGAAACGCACGTCCGACCATGGCAGGATTAAATATGTTGGCTCCAAATCCGCCGAAAGCCATCTTCCCGAAGACAATAGCAAAAACTGCCCCCAGAACAACCATGTACAGCGGAATTGTAGGCGGGAGAATCAATCCGAACAGAATACCTGTCACAAAAACCGCTTCCGAAACCTTGCCCCCGCTTTTGCGGACAAACAGCCATTCCGTTAAAACACATGTAATCACGGATAGAGTCACTATAGCGAGGCTCACCCATCCGAAAAAATAAACCGCTCCGACCAGCGCCGGCATCAGTGCAGCAATGACTTGCTGCATCATTTTTTGTTTTTGAAAAGTAATCATCAGATTTTTTTTAATTCATTTTACAGGGTATTAAAAAATAAAAAATTTTATTCAACTTTCAAACAAATTCTTTCTCAATTCCTATCATTCACAGTTTCTGATTAAAAATAATCAGAAATTGCTTTGTGAGTTCTTTCCCATTTAATTTCTGAATCATTTCCAATTTTTATTTTTTATCCCTCTTTAGCCTATCATTTGAAAATCAACCACTTCAATAATCTCTCCCTCCCTCGAAGGAAGGGACAAAGGGAGGGTGTTTATTCGCAAAATTTCATTATCTCTTTATATACACCACTAATATTTTGCATTATATCATTATTCCAAAACCGAATGACTCTATATCCCTTTTCATTAAGCCATTGTGTTCTTTTCAAATCTGTCTTTTTATTTTCCATATGCTGCCCACCATCAACTTCTATAATAATTTTCTTTTCGAAACAAATAAAATCCACAATATAATTTCCAATTGGTTGCTGTCTTCTAAATTTTAAATTGTTCAGTCTTTTTGCCCTTAAGTGACTCCAGAGAACTCTTTCCGCATCCGTCATTTTTCTTCTAAATTGCTTGGCCAATTTTGTTAAATGACTTCTCATTAAATTATTTTTCTATTAACCCTCTCCTTAGTCCTCTCCCTAAGGGAGAGGAAACTATCGTTGCATCTATCAGTTTTCAATATCGTATTAAATCAAAATGATATGACTTATTACCAATAATCAATCTTTCTTTGACATCCATCAATGCACCCAATCCGGAAGAGAAGAGAGCGTAATTTTAAAAACCGGAATCGCCAGCAAATACATGACGATTGTCGTTACGATGATTCCCAAAATATTCATCACAAATCCGGTTCTGGCCATCTGGGGAAGCGTGATATAACCCGAACTGAAAACCACGGCATTGGGCGGTGTGGCCACCGGCAGCATAAACGCAAGAGACGCGGCAATAGTGCCGGCGATCATGAGCAGATAAGGATGCACACCCATACCAATGGACGTGGCCGCCAGAATCGGCATAAAGATCGTGGCAATGGCTGTATTGGATGTCACTTCAGTCAGGAAATCTACCGTGAAAATAACAACGATAACTGCAATTAAAATTGGAACCGTTCGCAGGATTGATAAATTGGATCCGATCCACTGAGCCAGCCCTGTCACCTGAAATTCATGAGCCAGCGCAAGCCCGCCTCCAAAAAGAAGAAGAATGCCCCATGGGATTTTAACCGCACTCTTCCAATCTAAAAGAAATTTGCTCCTTTTTAAATCAACGGGAATCATAAAGAGAAGTATTGAAGCGCAAATCGCGACAGTGCTGTCGTGCACCATCGATTCGACTCCTAAAAGATTCGACCAACCCGGAATAATGATAAACGAAAGGTCAATATTTTTTCGAAATATCCAGCCGAGAGCAGTCAGTATAAAAACCACAAGCACATATTTTTCAGACCGGCCCATTCTCCCGAGTTCTTCAAGGTTTTTAAAAATAATGCCCCTGCCGCCGGGCAGTTGTTTGATCCGGACAGGATGAGCAAGTTTAACCAGATAAAACCAGGTCAATGGAAGAAACAGGACGACGAGAGGAAATCCGACGATAAACCACTGTAGAAAACTGATATCCGGCGCCATTGGAAAGAGTTTCTTGATCTGAGAAACAAGAATAATATTGGGCGGTGTTCCAATGAGCGTACCGATCCCGCCAATACTGGCTGAATACCCGATTCCGAATAACAGAGCTGTTTTAAAAGAACTGTAATCCGCTTTCCCGTTCATCGAATTGTCTTCTATGGATTCGATATGATGGGTGACGGCCATGGCAATCGGCAGCATCATCATTGTCGTCGCTGTATTTGAGATCCACATCGAAAGAAAAGCTGTAACTGCCATCATCCCGAAAATGATCTTTTGCGGACTGGTTCCCAGAATGGATATCGCCTTCAATGCCATCCGCTTGTGCAGTCCTGTGTTTTCAATCGCAGCGGCCAGAAAAAAACCGCCCATAAAAAGAAATAAATTTTGATCCCCGAACTGCCTGGCCACATCCTGCGCAGAATCAATCTTCAGAAATGGGAAAAGGACAAAAGGCAGAATCGCAGTGACAGGTATCGGCACGGCTTCTGTAATCCACCAGAACGCCATCAAAATAGTTACCGCCAGTGTCTTCTGCGCTTCAGGCGTCATACCCTCAGGCCTGGGAAATAAAAGCATCATGAAAAACAGAGGAATGCCCAGACAAAGCCCGATTTTCTTTTGTATGCTGAATTTGTTTTCCATAATCGAATATTATGAAATAACTTTAAAAATAGACTGACAATCCGAAATAGACACTGGAACCATCGAAACGATATCCATCATATTTTGCAGTTTCCTTCGTGTCTGGACTTTCTGGATTATCATACATTTTATTATTTATATCTTCATATTGCATATAATACAGCAAAGCAAAATATTCAGCATGAATGCTGATGTTTCTTCTAATAAACAACTCTGCGCCAGCCAATACAGAAATCCCGATATTCCATTGATTTCTTTTATGCTCTATTATCTCATTTGAATACAACATGCTGGTATCGTCTGATTTCTGGTGTGTGTAATGATATTCAATGAGAGGACCCAGTCCAAAATATGGAGTCGCGTTATAGAAGGGCTTAGGATAATAAACAATCGCCGATTTTAAACCGATACCATAATAATTACTATCCTGACCAGAATCGAATCCGCTTGTTGCATTAGAATCTATATCCGTCACCTTATTTGTTGTTCCTGCCGATAAACCACAGATGGCTCTCAGAGCGACTTTCTTAGAAAAATGGTACTTGAAAGAAAAAGAACTACCAACAAATGTTGTTAAATTAAAATTACTGGATATACCAAATTGAATGGCCATGGCACCTTTTTGAAGATAATTCAAAGAATCCTGATGGAAGATTGCGCTT
>CAZTZL010000075.1:0-13776 GCA_964617625.1 uncultured bacterium | reverse complement strand
ACCGCTTGTCATTTCGAATCCCGAAGTTTCGGGATGAGAGATCTTATAACTAAAAGATTTCTCAGTCGCTTCACTCCTTCGAAATGACAAGCAAGTGAATAGTGAGAAAATTCGAGATGACAACAAGGGGAAAGAGGACTCTTTCGAAACGACAAACTAAATACAATTTCTCACACAGTCATTCTTAAATAAATATCACAAGTTGAGTATCTTTAAAAACGGCAACTGTAAGAAGAATTGATTAATTAACACATTGTCAGTTAGACTGTATGTTTAAAAATAGTCAGGTAAAAATGAGAGTCATCACGGCCCATCAATTAACCAAAAGATTTAAAGATTTGACAGCAGTCAATGACATATCCCTTGAAGTGGACCCCGGGGAAATATACGCCTTCGTCGGCTTAAACGGCGCAGGGAAAACCACGACAATCAGAATGCTGCTTGGAATGATTAAACCGACTCTGGGAACCGTTCAGTTGTTTGGAAAAAATATCAAAAATAAATTCGACCAATGGAATCAAGTGGGCTATCTGGTCGAGGCCACATATACCTACCCAAACCTGACAGTGAGGGAAAACCTCGAAGTATACCGGCATTTACGAAAATTAAAAGACCAAAAACCAATAGACAAGGTAATCGAAAGATTGGAACTTTCGAATTATCAAAATACCCGCGCAAAACATTTATCGCTGGGAAACCTGCAGAGACTGGGACTGGCAAAAGTATTAATGCACCAGCCCAAACTGCTGCTTTTAGACGAACCCATGAATGGATTGGACCCTGCAGGCATCATCGAGATTCGGGAAATGCTGAAAGAACTTTCAAGGCAGGGAACCACTGTGTTTATATCCAGCCATATCCTGGGCGAACTTGCCAAGCTGGCCACAAAAATCGGCATGATCCACAACGGCAAACTCATCAAAGAATTAAAATCGGATGAACTGGAACGACAGGTCATGAAAAGGCTGATCATCGAAACACACGACAATCCAAAGGCTGTGGAGTTGCTGAAGAATAAAAATATATCGTCACATATCAATGAAAAAAACAGGATTGAAGTATACGATGGTAGTGCCGTCAATAAACCCGAATCCATCTGTAAATGGCTCGTAAATGCAGATTTAACGCCGCGGACCCTTTACATTTTTGAAGAAGACCTTGAGGCTTTTTTTATAAGAACCATAAAGAATGGATGAGACATAAAGCATGAGTGATCTAAAGAGAGCATTTTTGTCAGAATTACTGAAACTCAGACATTTAAATATTTTATGGATTACTTTTGCAGCCTTTGCTCTGATACCCGTCATGGGCGGAGTCATCATGTTTTTAATCCAAAACCCTGAATTGATACCGAAATCGAGTATTTTAAGCGTTAAAATTTCCATGTTATCGACTCCTGTAAATTTCGATTCTTATCTTTCCATGTTTTTAACACAGGGAGCCGGTATTGCGGGAATCATCATATTCGGATTTATCGCCAGCTATTTGTTCGGCAGAGAATATGCGGATCACACCTACCGGGATTTACTTTCACTGCCGATTTCCCGCGCCAAAATACTGAATGCGAAATTTATTGTTTATATGATCTGGTGCCTGAGTCTTGCCATTTCCGATTTGTTATTAGGATTTATCGTGGGCAGAATAATAAACTTGTCTGGATGGGAATATCATATTATCTTTGAAAATAGTAAAATCTATTTTACCGTAGTCCTGCTGACTATGATACTGGGAACATGGATTGCCTTTTTTGCTCTATGGGCGAAAGGGTATTTGGCTCCTTTGGGTTTTTTAATCATGGTTTTAATGTTGGCTCAATTTTCTCCTTATCTGGGGTGGGGTCAATATTTCCCCTGGTCCATTCCTGCCATATACTGCGGCTCCGCCGGAGAGGAGTTGAAAAATCGATTGAACGAATGGAGTTATCTGTCCTTGTTTTTTACGAGTATACTCGGTTACATATTGACAATATCGTGGTGGAAATATACGGATCAGCCATAACTCGGCGTTTTTAATTCCAGCAATTTTTATGAAATCAGTTTTTATGTAAGACACAAAATTTTAATAGAAATTATACGATGAGAATCAAATGCCCTCAGATAAAAAACCAAACAATGAAACAACCTATCAGCAGTTAGACAAACGACTGCTTGAACTGACGGCCCTGTTCGAGATCAGCCGGTCGCTTTCCTCGTCACTGAACCTGCGTTCAATTTTGGAAAGTTTCCTCCGCATCTCGATGGGACACCTGTTGATCAGCCGGGGAATCATTCTGCTTAAAAAGGAAGAGGACAACGAATTCTACGTCGAAGAGCTAAAGGGCCTTCCGCGGACACTTCTCAAGAAATCCCTGAGAATCGATTCTCCCCCCTCCTACGCAGTCCTGACGGACGAGATAAAAGAAGATAACAAGTGGATCGATTTTTTCCGTGAATTTGAGATCAAACTAATTTTCCCCCTGACATCCTCGCAGGGAATCATTGGCATTGTCGGATTTGGAAAGAAAATCGGAGACATTGATTTTGAAGAGAAAGAGTTTGAATTCCTGGACTCGCTTTCCAACATCGCCGCTTCCGCCGTTTCCAACGGTCTCATGGTGGAAGAAATACAGGGTGTGAACAACCGCCTTGACAGAAAAATCCAGCAGCTCAACACGATATTCGACATCAGCCGGGAACTCAATACCACTCTGGACAAAAAGAAGATAGGAAGTCTGCTGAGCTTCGCGATCATGGGCGAGCTGCTTGTCAACAAATGCATCGTTCTGATTAAGGAGGATAAAAAATTTGAAGTATTGATCGCCAAAGGAGTGACTCCGAAACTGGAACTGAATACAAAAACGTGTAATATTGATCAATTTGTGATACTTGAGGATTCTAACAAATTCGACACCTTAAAGGAGTCTGGATTCGCCATCGTCGTCCCCATGCAGATCCAGAACGAAACCAAAGGATTGCTTGCTGTCGGTCCGAAAATCTCCGGGAGTCACTTTGACGAGAGCGATATTGAATTTTTAAAAACACTTGGAAATCAGGGCATGACTTCTATTGAAAACGCCCGGCTTTTCGACGAGATGCTTGAAAAACAACGTCTCGAGGAGGAGCTTAATCTTGCCCGGAGTATTCAGCAGAATCTGCTTCCTTCAACTCTGCCCTGTCCGAAAGGATACGAAATCGCTGCGATTAATATACCAAGCAAACAGGTGGGCGGAGATTACTACGATGTCATTCCGATTTCCAAACACGAATTTGGCATCGCCATCGCTGATGTTTCCGGCAAAGGCGCCGGTGCTGCACTGCTGATGTCCAACCTGCAGGCCAGCCTGCACGCACTCGCCTGCAGCGGGATGAAAATCAGTGAAATGATCGCAAGGGTAAACAACCTCATTCATCAAAATACAGCCATGGATAAATATATCACTTTCTTTTATGGTGTGTTGGACATTCATAAACATCTGTTTACATATTGTAACGCCGGCCACAATCCGCCTTACAAAATCGACGGGAGCGGAAAATCCACGGAACTGATGGCAGGAGGCATTGTTCTGGGAATGATGCCGGACATGATATATGAAACGGCCCAGGTTGTCTTAAGACCAAAAGACCGTATCGTTTTTTTTACCGACGGGATCACGGAATCAATGGATGAAAAGGACGAGGAATTTGGTGAAATACGGGTTAAAAAGCTGATGCTGAAATACAGTGATTATTCGGCACAGGCGCTTTTGGAAAAAATCGTAAACGAAACCGAACACTTTCGTGGAAAAGGACCCCAGACAGACGATATCACTTTACTGGTCATAAAATCGGTTGGATAGAAATTTAAATTAATTGTGGCCTTCGATGGAACACCTGACGCCACCCCAGGAGAGCAGTTCATATGTTCCACCCAGCGGGCACACGGGCATTTTATTGTTTTGAAAGTAGGGTGCCAACTCATCCATAGAACTGGCAAAATGAGAAATATCACCTTCAAGATTTTGAATATAAAATATTTTTTGAGCTGTTTCTATTGAAAATTGATTGGACCGGCAGGCCGCTATTTTCCCGCTGTTGGAAAGATTGTTATATTGAGCCATCGCGATGGCAGCCAAAATGCCAATGATAACGATAACAACAATGATCTCAATAAGGCTGAATCCCTTTTCAGTACAGATAGCATTTCGACAGTTTTTTGTTTTCATATAAAGAGTCACTTTCATTTTGAATGGAGACGGAAAATCCCATTTCAAAAAGCAACTAAAATTGATCGACTAAAAGAAATTTTACCCGTTGTTTCCACATATGCAAAAAGCAAACCAAAGAATATGATTTTTAGCACGAATAAAAATATAATTTTTTATCAAAACCAGTTGAGGCAAAAATATGAAAAATGAACCGTCACATCGCAAACAGATGAATATCAAAAAACTATCAGTCCATCACTCCGGAAAATTGAAAATCGGATCTCCACTTTATTTCTTTGAAATGCAATGGATATCCATCTTACTCATCTTGCCTATTTTATACCTCACCCGCTGTTCCCCCAAAACCGAACTCTCCGACAGGGATGTTATTTTCCAGACAACCACGATTGCCGCACTGATCAATGGCTGTTACGACGGGAATCTTACCATGAAGGAACTAATCAAACACGGTGATTTCGGCCTCGGGACATTCCAGGCCTTGAATGGCGAAATGGTCGTTTATTCGGACACGGTCTATCAGATTAGATACGACGGGAAAGTCTGCCACGTCAATGGTTCCTTAAAAACACCCTTTGCTGTCGTAACAAATTACGAACCGGATATCAATTTTTTAATTCAGGAGTCAAAAAATCTCGAAAAACTACAAGACCATATGGACCATATATTGTACCCGGCAGACAAAATCTACGCTATAAAGATTCACGGAACATTCGACTATGTTAAAACCCGAAGTGTACCGGAACAAAAGAAACCTTACCACAGACTTGCCGACGTAATTAAGAATCAGAGTATTTTTGAATTCAGAAAGGTTGAAGGGACTGTGATTGGATTTCGTTTCCCGCAGTATTTAAATGGCATCAATGTTCCAGGATACCATTTTCATTTTTTGGATGACACACGGACATGTGGCGGGCACCTTCTCGACTGCATCATCGAAAAAGGAAGCGTGCAGATTGATGTCGCTGACAAACTTTTTCTTATGCTGCCTGAAAATAGTGAAAATGAGGGAAGCGTATCATCCAAATTCGATCAGAATGAGCTTGACCGGATTGAAAAAGGAAAATAGAAGAAAACATAAAAACAATCTGTTTAATTACGGATTCAATGTAATCATAAATCCGGATTTAATGAACAAACCACCCGTATTGAATGTCTTGCCCGATAAGAAGGCTTGGTGTCTGGAGTAATCGCAATTGACATATTCGGGTACGGATAATCTTTCAAATCCATACATTACTTCACTAAAAACACCGCATCTTCTGGTTAAGTTATAATCCAGGCCCAAACCGAAACAAAGACCAATTCGATTATCATCTTCGTTGGACACTTCAAGATCGTCAAAATGTTTGGACATTCCGATACGCCCCCAGACCGTAACAGGCTTTAACACGATAGATTTTTGAACACCAAAAGATAATAATGAACCTCTGATATCTTCTGTTCCGGATAAAACCGATGGATCATCTGCTTCAAAATGATATTGGGTATATGAAAGAAATACACCCCAATTCAGTTTTCTATTAATGAATAATCCTGTTGCTCCATAATTAACGATCGCATTCCTGTCATAATAATCTTTCAAAATATTGCTGGAAGGAATTTGTATACCGATATTTGGCCGGATACTTAAAGAAATATCGGAGGCAATGACCGATGTCGTCATCATTAAAAAAATCATAATTGAAATTTTTTTCATTTAAATTCCTTCATTTTTTCTTTTCTACAATCCAGTTTTTATCATCCTTCCTGTTTGCTAAAGAGACATTTTCGTAATTCCTTTTTCGCTTCTTTGACCGTATAAAGATCCGTCTTCAAAGAATATCCTTTTTCTTTTATCTTCTCCATGAACTTGGGAATTTCCGGCAGGTCAAATCCGGCACCTGATAAAAGCGAACGGTTTTCCCCGAATAATGCCTCGCGCGAACCGTCATAAATGATCTTGCCGGCTTCCATGATAATGATTCTTGGTGCCAGTCTGGCCACAAGATCGATATCGTGAGACACCAGTATGACCATCTTCCCTTGATGATGGTATTGTATAATCACCTTTTCAATCAAATCTGTGCCAACCCGGTCCAGCCCGACTGTGGGTTCGTCCAAAATTAGAATCTGAGGTTCGATGGCAAGCACCCCGGCAATCGCGGCTCTCCGCTTCTCTCCTCCGCTTAAATGGAACGGAGACCGTTTCCCAAACTGTTCAAATCCCAACCCGACCGTCTGCATCGCCTGCTTAACCCTCTCCTCGACCTGATCGGAAGAAAATCCCAAATTTCTGGGACCGAATGCGATATCATCAAAGACAGTCTCCTCAAAAAGCTGAATCTCCGGAAACTGAAAGACCAGACCGACCTTTTTTCGAATCTGATACATGTCCGTTTTAGAACAAGTCAGGTCAAATGAATCGACATAAATCTTGCCGTGAGTTGGTTTTAAAAGGCCGTTGAAATGCTGAATCAGTGTCGTCTTGCCGGAACCGGGAGGACCGATAACGGCCAGGATTTCATTCGGCGCCACGTTGAAAGTAACATCGGAAAGTGCAAGCCTGTCAGGTGTAAATGAAGAAGTGTAGAGATATGAGATATTTTCAATCCGAATGCCCATGTCCAAATCTGATACCTTTCATGAAATGATTTAACTCGATCACAACCGGAACTGCAATCTGTTTTTTTGAGGATGTATTCAGATCGGAAAAAACACGTTCCGGGGAATCGTCTCGGGCGATCTTTCCATCCTCCATAAGAATCATCCGGTTACACATCATGGCTTCTTCCGGACACTGGGTCACCATCAGAACACCTATTTTCTCCCTCGCCAATTCTTCATCCAAATATTGCAGGACTTCCTGCCTGCCCTGCGGATGCAGGAGTGAGGTGGGTTCATCCAAAACAAGATAGCGGGGCCGCATTACCCAGATCGATGCCAGGGCCAGCCGCTGTCTTTCCCCGCCGGAAAGCATGTGGGGAGGTACCATCCTGTAGGGCTCAAGATGAAATCGTTCCAATGCCTCATCCAGCCGTTTTTCCATTTCAGGCCTGGAAAGCCCCAGATTTTCCAGACCGAAAACGATCTCTCTTTCTACGGTCGTTGAGACAATCTGATTATCCGGATTCTGGAATACCATTCCCACGCGTCTTCGAACCTCGAATACCTTTTCCGGATCGCTTGCTGAAAATCCGTCCACACGGACTTCACCGGAAGTCGGCTGCAGAAGCCCGTTTAAACATCGCACAAAAGTGGTCTTGCCCGAACCATTGGCCCCCATGAGCGCCACTTTTTCACCTGCATTCATGCAAAATGAAATACCCCGAAGCGCGGAAAACGAATCGCTTCCGGGGTAACGGAATGTGAGATTTTTTACTTCAATCATGGTTGGCTGGCTGGATCGTTGTTTCGATATATTTTACGATACGTTCGGTCGCACCGACATTTTCACGCACAAGTGCAGCCGCCTTTTCACCCAGTTCGGACAGCCGTTGTGCATCTTTGAGAAAAGATAAAATAAACATGAACAAATCGTCTCCGCTGTTGACTTCAAATCCGACTCCCCTTTTTGTCAGTTGAACAGCTTCAAAAGAATTGGCATGGTTTGGACCGAAAATCACCACTTTGCCGAAAGCGGCCGGTTCCAGGACACTGTGCACACCCGGGCCAAATCCGCCGCCGACAAAAGCGAGATCACCCAGTGCATAGAGACTGGCCAATATGCCGATCCGGTCAACCACGAGGACATTCGCATCCAGTTCCGGCTGTGCTTCAATTTGTGAAAAGAAACCGAATCGAATGTTCATTTGGTTCAAACGCTCCCTGATCTGAATGAGATGTTCCTTAACCGGTTCATGGGGGACGATGACTATCCACAAATCCGTATTGGTTTCATACAGGCGGCGCATCGCATCGAAAATCACCTCTTCATCCGAAGGCCAGGTACTTCCGAAAACGATACATCTTCGATTCCGCTTCAATTTCCTGAGCGGGGCCACGACCTTTTCCGCCTCTTTTGCCCTTCGAACAACCTGATCATACCGGGTATCTCCGACCACATTAACTTCCTGGAAACCCAGGCGGTACCGGTTCCAATAAAACTTAGTCTCCTGAGAGACGGCCAGAACAAAATCGAAATATTGAAAAAATGACCGGCTGGCAGCGCAGAGAAACGGGAGATGATACCAGTATTTGGGCCGGACAGAACAATTGATCAGTATCGCTGGGATATTCTCCATTTTCAACCGCCATAAATGGTTGGGCCAGAGATCGTGCCGGACCATTATTGCTATATCGGGCCGAACGGTCATCACAAATCTTTTGGCTTTTCGATAGGAATCAAAGGGCAGATAACACAAAATATCAGCATGCGGATAGTCCTGAACATTTTCAAACCCGGACGGAGAATAGAAGCTCACGATAACGCTTCCGTCCGGGAATCGCTGCTTGAGCGCTTCGACTAACGGTTTGGCCTGTTCGAATTCACCCATTGAACTGTTGTGTATCCAGAATTTCGGGCCTTTATTTTTAAGAGAGCGGACATTTTTCTCCAAATCCTGAAACAGGGTTTTTCTTACGCGGATTCCTTTTCGGACTTTTCTGTGAAACAGAGAGAGAAAATAAAATCCGGCATATAGAACCGGAACTGCAATCACATTATAAATATAAAACCAGAAAGAGTGCATAATATCCCCTCAATTCAGAAGTGTTTCAGCTGCACGGATCACCCTGCCGCTGTCAATATCGAGCATGCACCGGAAATGACCTTTCGGGCAGGTTTCTGTCCCGTGATAGGAACAGGGCCGGCAGGAAATCTCGTTTTCTACGATGACGGACCGGCCCCGGAACGGCGCAAATCCGAAATGCTTTGTTGTCGGTCCGAAAATCGACACCACATTCCGGTTCAGGGCAACTGCCATGTGCATAACTCCGGTATCGTTAGTAACAAGAAGAACCGATTTTTCGATCAATGCGGCTGTTTTCATTAAAGAAAGCCGGCCGGTGAAATTCACAGGTGAAACCTGCATGTTTTGCTCTGCTTCCTCGCTGCAGGGCAGGTCCCTTTCTCCGCCGATGAGAACAATCCGTTTCCCTTTTTTCGAAAAATAATCACCGACTTCTCCGTACCGTTTTGCGGGCCAGCATTTCGTGCTTCTTCCGGCACCGGGAGCAAGAAGAACGATCTCCTCGTTTTCTTTTATTTTGGATTCTTTAAGCAAATTTACAATGGATCGTCTATCTGATGAATCGATATACAGCTCAAGACCGAAGCCGTCGTCCTTGATATTCCAGGATGAGACAGCTTCTTTATAGCGCAAAGGCACGGGTTGAATTTCTTGATACAGATTTCTGTGAAAATGAACCATCCAGAACCGTTCCCATCGGAACGGCCGAAATTTGAATCTATTCTGCGATTTCGAAAACAGCGCAATGACCGTACTCCGAAAATTTCTCTGGAGATCGATCACTGCATCATATCGCCTGATTTGGATCTCACGAATGATCCGGAAAAGCTCCGACAACCCCTTCCCGGAGTTAAAGGGAATAACGTGGTTCACTCTCGGATTTTGTTGTATCAAAACAGACAGAGGTTCTTTGACCAGAAAATCGATTTCAACCTTCGGGAAACGGTTTTTTATCAAACGGAGCAGAAAACTCGCAAGGATCACATCGCCGATGGCGCTCAGCCTGATGCACAGGATGCGTTTGGGTTCGTTTCCGTCCGTTCGATTCATGGCATGTGGTGTTTAACGGTTCTTAAACATCTGAACCTGATCTTGAATTCCTTTTGATATTTTGTATTGAAGACCGCCTGCCTGCTCGAAAATAATCACTCCCTCTATGCCATCGGTTTGCTCAATGAACTTCATTCCTTGTTCCGGCCCCATAATGAACACAGCTGTCGCGTAGGCATCGGCCAGAATTGCGTTTTCCGTCAAAATCGTCACGCTGACACAGCCGGTAGCCGGATAGCCTGTTCTGGGATCAATGAGATGATGATAGCGTTTTCCGTCCTGCATAAAATACCGTTCGTAATCCCCGGATGTGGCAATGCTGATTGCTTTGGTCTGTATCACGCCGATTAAATCATTCCCTTCTTTCCGCGGGTGCTTGATGCCGATTTTCCACACATCACGGTGCGGATGCCTTCCCCAGATCCGAAGATCACCTCCGGCTTCGACAATTCCGGACCGCAGTCCCGCTTCTTTAAGAGAAGCGACAGCCCGGTCGATAATATACCCCTTGGCAATTCCGCCAAGATCGATCTCCATACCGGTAGACCGGAGCTTGACCGCACCATCATTGAAAAGAATATCCCGATAATTGACACGGGAAAGAAACGACCGGATTTCCGAGGAGTCAGGCACATGGGGAGAAGTTTCGGAAAATCCCCACAGATCTTTGACCGGACCAATCGTTACATCGAACAATCCGTCCGTTTTTTTAGATACCTCCACAGATTGCTTCAACAGCCGGATGGTCTCTTCCGATACCTCAACTTCTTCTTCTCCTGCTTTTTGTGTAATTCGCGCAATTTCACTCGTGTCAATGTGTATTGATGTTTTCGCCTCTAATTCCTGCATGAGATCGAACGCGCGGTTAATCGCGTTTACTGCTTTTTTCTCGGAACAATCCGGGTCATATACAGAAATACGCACCAATGTGTCGAGCAGGAAGCGGGACTTTTCAATGGGATTTCTTTTATCACCCGGGCTGCATGAAAAAATAAAAGCCATCAAAACAGCATAAACAGCAAATCGAATCTTCATCCGAGCCTCACACAATCATTCAAAATCAGTTCCTTAAAAGTTTCCCGGTAACAGGAAGGTTCAAATGTTTTTAACAAACGGATGGCCCTGTCTGAAAACGCTTCGATTTGAATCCGGGCTTTTTCGATGCCTCGATATCGATCCACAAATGTTTTGATCCATGTATCTCCGGTAAAATATTTGGAATGAATATCGGAATAATTGATATCTTCTCCACGGGCAAGTGCTTCTTCCATCGCACAAATGACCGGAAGTGTTACAGTGCCATTGAGAAAATCCTGGCCGGCCGGTTTCCCCATACAGTCGAAAGAACCGTTTAGATCCAGAATATCATCCCGAATCTGAAAACAGATTCCGATACTCTCACCCAGTGCATCCAATCGCTCTATCTGATCCGGCGAAGCGGACACAGCTAGGCCGCCAAGTTCACAGGCGGCACTGAAAAGCCCTGCAGTTTTATTCCGAACGATAGAAAAATATTCTTCAACAGAAAAGGGAACATCTTCACTTCTCAGTGCATGATGCAATTCACCCTCCCCCATTTTCAAAACAACCTGCGAAATCAGCTCCAAAACCCGTTTCGATGGATGCGCAACACCTATTTCTAAAACCTTTGCCAGAAGATAATCCCCCATCAGAACAGAGACCCGGCTGTTCCAGACTGCATTGAGCGTATCCGAACCCCGCCTTTTTTGGGAATGATCGACCACATCATCATGAATCAGGCTGGCCGTGTGCAGAATCTCGATCATGGCGGCGAGAGAAACACTCCGGGGATCGGGTTTGCGGATCAACCCCTGCGACAGGAAAAAGATAACCGGCCGGATGCGTTTGCCTTTTTTATCAACGATATAGTCCAGAACAGGCTTTAACAGGGCGTTGCCGGATTCAAGCTGTCTTTTATATTCGTTCTCAAATAATTCGAGCTCCTGCTGAATACAGCCGGATAATTGTTTGCGCGTTGTGATATCTTCAATATGCATGGTTTAAAATGTATAAAATCCTGCCTCTAATGTCAAATGAAAACACCCTCTTATCGAAACAAATTCGGAAGAAACAGGATCAGAGCGGATAAAAGACCAAAGAGAGAATGCAATTGAATGACCAATCCGTTGGCCTGAAATGAATACGGACTGCCCTTCAAATAATTCCTTAATTGAAGCGATGCCTTGAAAAACAGGGGAAGTGTAAGAAAAACGAAAAGCGTGTACACCGGGAAAAATTTAAACAGTACACCGGCAGCAACAAACAGATAAGCACCCGCAATACCCGAATTCGCAATCAGGACGGCTCTTCTTTCCCCGAACAGAACGACCCAGGTTTTTTTCCCGACCATTCGGTCCGCCTGCGCGTCCGGGATTTCATTCACCAAAACGATCACCGCAACCAGCAGCCCCATTGGAATTCCGGCAAACAGGGATCCAAAATCCACTTTTTGAGATTGAATAAAAGATGCTCCGACCACATTTAAAGGCCCGAAAGCGAGCCCGATGACGATCTCTCCGATTCCCCGGTATCCCCATTTAAAAGGAGGCATGGTGTATCCGATTCCACACAGGGCACCCAGTCCGCCCAATATCAAAATAATATATTGAGCCGTAAAACTGAAGAGTATAGCTCCTGTCACGACACCGATCCCCAAACAAATCAAACCGGTGTACAAAACAGTTTTGGGAAGGATCAATCCATCCTGAATGAGACGGCTTCCTCCGTTAAACGGGCTCCAGTTTTTATTCAAAGCATCATTCCCGCTCCTGCAATCGTAATAGTCGTTCAGCACATTGGCTGACAGGTGGAGCGCGCTGAGGGCCACCAAACCCAGGATAAACCGGGGAAAGTGGAAAACCTGATACTGATAAAACGCATACGCGGTACCGACCAAAAACGGGATACTGCTTGCCGTAAGAAACGGCAATCTGAATAAACGAATCCATTTATTCAAATCCATCCGATCCATAAGATCCTTCCTGATAAATGATCTTTTGCAAATTTAATTTATACTATAAAAATACCAAATATCAAAATCCGGATGACAAGGAAATACCAAATTACAAAATTCAAATTTCAAACTGTTATGACAATTGTTCAGTATATACAAATACGTCTTTTAATGAGTTGTGATAACACTTTTTAGGAAAATATTGATAAATTTTCATGATAACTATTTATCATATTTGATATTTGTTTTTATTTGGATCTTGGGATTTGTCATTTGGAATTTTAAAAGTCATTAAATTTTACCAAAGTTCAGCTAACAAATCAAAAAGGGCGGATCATTCAATCCACCCTTTGTTATTATTATTTATACGATTCACGACCTGAATAAACGCTCTGAATAAACAGATCATTTTCATTTTTTAAAAGCTTCGACTGCCTCCTCCGGAGTGCCGTGGGTATCAAATATAGTCACAAGTTTTGTAATCATAAAAAGACTCTGGACCTTTTCCTTCACCCCGCAAAGCTTGAGATCTCCTCCCGCATTGCGCAGAGACGTCAGGCAGCCCATCAATATACCCAGACCGGAGCTGTTCATCCATTTGACATGAGAAAGGTTGATCACAACTTTCTTTTTATCCTGATCAATAAGTTCCTTGACCTTTTCATGAACTACTGTCGTTTCGGGTCCACCCATCAAATTCCCTTTAACATCGATGACAGCTATATTATCAAGTTCTTTTACCTCAATACCCATTCTATCCTCCATCACTTTTCATGTTCAAACTGTAAATGAAATATAATAGATATTTCACCAAATTCCAAATATTTTTATGGTAAATTGAGAGCATGAAATCGTAATGCCAATTTTAAAAATAAGCCGATAGTTCTTAGTTTCCGGTTTCT
>CAZTZL010000074.1:0-13877 GCA_964617625.1 uncultured bacterium | reverse complement strand
AGTGGTCGAAATACCGATCTGTTCTCCTCCGCATACTTTTAAAAATTCCTTCTGAACAGTCACAGGCCAGTCTCCGTACCCCGGACTGAATCGGGGTGTGACCTGAAATCCCTCTTTTTTAGCAAGATCAGCGAGAATTTCCCAGTGCAGTTTGTCCGCAACCGCGTCAGCCGTTTCCGAACCGATGGCGTCCAGAATAAACCCCTGCGTTGATTCTCCTCCGGCAAACAATTCATCGACCAGTTTTTCCAAATCAGGCCCAATTGTCACCATGAACAGGATCACCGGATCAGAATCCTTCAGCATATGACAGACTTTACTGCTGTGGATGACGAATTCTGTATTTTTGAAAGAGAGCGTATCCAAAGTTCGCTTTTGCACAGAAAGCATGCGATAAATCCCTTTCGGAGCGAAAAGAGTCTTTGCCCGGATCAACTCTTTATCCATCAGTGTCCTGATCTGGGCGACACCTTCGTGTTTGGAATCAGGATAACCCATCCTCCGAATAACGTCTTTCACGGGAATCTCAATATCCGCAAACTCGATAATTTGAGGTGCTGACATTATATTAAAATTTAATTCTTTCATAAAAGATCAATTCATCCATGTATTTTTAAATGCAGTCAATTTCTCCTGAAATAGTCTATTTTGCAGAGGAATGCTTTTCTGAGAGATCACCTGATTGGCGATTGCAGACAAAGTTCCCAGTTCGACAAACGCTTCAAAGGGAATATCATTGGACTTCATCGGAAAAATAGAATTGTTGGTCAATAATGGGTCCACATCTTCCTGGAAATAACCTTGCTGAACCGCTTCATTCCATGAGCCGGTTCCCGGTATCGGAGAATAGGATGCCAGACTGATTTTAATACCCAGATCCAGAACAAAGCACATACTGTCCAGAACTTCCGGGATTTCCTGATCCGGCAGTCCCATGAGCACATACGCACCAATTTGCGAACGGTCAAATCCGGCATCGAACAACAAACGAACCGCCCGGTTTAAATCTGCGTCACTGACCTTGAAACCCATCTGTTTCTGGCGTTCCATATTGGAGGTTTCGTAACTCAAACGGAGCGTCTGAAAACCGGCTTGTTTCATTAGTTCGGCAGTTGCAAGGTCAATCTCTTTCGGATGAATTCCATTGGGCGTGTGAAATGAAACATCAATTTTCCGTTCGATCAGCTCCTGAAGAAGAATCTTAAAATAATTTTCATTATCAATCAAAAGGGCATCGTCATAAAACGCAAAATGTCGCACTCCATGACGGTGGTGAATTATTTCAATCTCATCGATTATTTGAAAGGGGTCCCGTCTTCGATATCCTTTTGTAAGATGTTGCGATCCGCAAAACGGACAATCGAACGGACAACCCCTTGAAGTCAGGACAGCCGCCGATTCGAGACCGGAATAGAGATCATATGCCGGAGAAGGCAAATCGTTCAGGGATGAATACGGCTTGTAAGAAATCGAATCTTTCAGGAACGCCTGCAGAACATTAACAATCTGATCCTCTCCTTCACCGGTTACAATGACATCCGCACCGCTGAATTCTTGTGCGTGACCTGTGCACAATGTCGCATAAATCCCGCCGAGGACAACAGGCACTTCGGGAAATTGTTTTTTCAAAATTGAAATCATCTCGACCACACCGGGATACCAGTATGTCATTCCGGAAGTCACACAAATCACATCTGGCTGTGTAACCTGGGATAATATTTCTTGAACAAAATTCAAAGGCAAGCCATAGCGGCTGTATTGACGCGGAATATGTTTCAGAATGTCCGGCCTGGATATGTTCTCCTTGAAGAAATGTCCGGTGCCGTCATTTCTTTGAATTGCTTTTTGGTTTTGTCCAAGTGCGGGATGATTGCGGTCCATGCAGTCCAAAAGTCCAACTTCGTAACCATGATCGCGGAGAACAGCTCCGATGTAAAGCAGCCCGAGTGGTTTGATCCAGAAATCATAAGCGGCAAAATCAACGATCCAGGGATTGATCAGCAGCACCCTCGCTCTCTTTTTCAGAAATCACTCCTTGCTGACAATCTTGTATACAACGTCGTGGCTTCTGACTTTATCGGTGACCTTGATACCGATCTCATCGCCTTTTTTTGCTTCCTTGACATTTTCGTGTTCGATCTGCATGGAACTGATTTCCTGAATGAGATCGGTTGTATGGCCTTTGAATCGCAGGACATCCCCGACCCGGACATTACCTTCCGTAATAGAAATGGCAGCCACACCGACATGTGCGAAATAATCGCTGACATGACCGATCTTGATTTCCTTATCCGTCATGAATCCCCTCCTTGTTTAAATTTCCTTACTTCTCTTTCTTTTCTTTATCTTCTTCAGGAAATTCCCGATGTTTCAGAATTAAATAAATACCGAGGGCGATCATTCCAACAGGAATCAGAGGAATCGAATAATGAAACCAGCCAAGATTATTGCCCAGCCAGATTAACCCGACAACAACCAGTACTCCCCCCCAAAAAAACTGATGTTTTCCATGGACATTATGATGCATTCTGTGTTGAAAAGTTTTTGCCTTTTCCTCGACGTCCTTTCCAAAAACTTCTCCCTTTCCTTCCAATTTTTTTCCCAGTGCTTCCATCTTTTTTTCAAAAGTCTTCATCCGTTCTTCAAATTTTTCTTCCCAGGACGGCGTTTTACGTTCTGTCATGTTTTCCCTCCTTCACATCTTATAAAATCGATTTTATAAATGTACGAATCGGATTCATGGCTTGACTCACATCTATAAAATCAGGAAATGTCATATCTTATAATGATTTCTGTTTTGAAAATCCCGTATACACAAATATTCGATGCATCCGGTATAGATATATTTTTCTATTTCGCTGCATCTAATTCTTCCAACAATTTATCGATCCGGTCCTGAATTTCCTGATTGGTTGTATTCTCCGAAATCCCTTTCAGATAGATCTTTGTGACTTCGGTTTGATGTGCATTCAGTGAAAATGCCCGGAGCAGTTGCCCGACAAATGCAGGGCACTCCTTTTTCCCAACAGCCTCGACCAAATATTCCTGTGTTCGTTTGATATCACCAAGATACATCCAGTTTATCCATCCGAGGTAAAGAGGAAATTCCCAACGGTCGGGATTGTATCGATGCCCTTTTTCAAGAAGCAAAATGGCGCGTTTTATTTCCCCTGTATCAAGCAGGACATAAACTCCGCCAAAAATATAGGGCTGAATGAAATGGGGATCAATTGTCGTCACCCTGTCAATCATGGGATAGATATAATCGACCAGACCCTTGCTTGTGAATCGATACAGCAGATGTCTCAAATTCTCGTCTGTAACCAGCGCTGATTCAGGAATATCATCAGGGGATTGTGAATGCCCCGCACGCTCGAGTTCCGCTTCCAGTGTCTTGTGTTCCTCCGCATAGATATAGTAAGGATTGTCTTCATCAATAGCGCGTCTTCCGTAATAGATGACGCAATTGATCCAGAGCCAGTCGCTCATCAAACCGCGATATCCCATACTCAGCCATTTAAGCACGTTCCCTTTCGGTAAAAAGACCGGCCGCTTGTCAACAAACTGGATGGTTCTGTTTCGATCCAGAACTTTTTGAATCGGATGCACCCAGGCTATAAAAATGATCAGCGGAACGATGAGCATTAAAATGTGCAGTTGTTTCGTCATGGCATGACCTATTTAAAATCCTTTTTCTGGAATATCCAGATGGTGAACAGGTGGATAATTAAAATATATCCGATTCCGTACAGCAATCCGAAGATCACTGCATGAGGGGATCTCGAAAGATGTTCGACAACGGCCATTTTTAAATTCAGATATTCCAAATTCGGGAAAATAGTATAGATCGCCTTAAACAGCCAGTTAAAACTTTTATCCGGAAACATCTGGACATATTCACGCAATACGCCGATAAGATGGCCGGCCACAAAAACAATGAGTGTCATGAGCGCACTTAACGTCGGAGACATGAACGTTGAAAAAAACAGGGCGAAACCCACAATAAGCAGGATTTCCACGTAGATTAAAATAATCGCTGGAACCAGTCCGAAATCGATGCGGCTTTCCATGATCCATCCGGCTCCCCACAATGCTCCGCTCATCAACAAAACATTGATCGCCAGTGTTATTGCGAGGCCGAGATATTTTCCTGAAACAATTTCCCATCGGTGAATCGGTTTCGAAGCAATGATGTAAATCGTTCTTTGCTCAAGTTCCTGAACCATGAGCCGGATACCGATGAAGATGGCGATGAGCAGTCCGAAAATCGACATGGCCGAAAGACCGAAATCCTTAATGATTTTTGCCTGTTCATTCAGCGACCAATCTCCTACGATCATCGAAAGAAGAATTAATCCGATGGCAAACAGGAGAATATTTATCAGAATACGGTTTCGAATGGTTTCCTTGAATGTATTGAGTGCAATAGCCCAAATACGCATCTTCTTACCTCCCCAATTCCGACATAAATAGTTCTTCCAGAGTCTTCCGGTGAGGAATGACCGAAATGATCTGTCCTCCCCAGTGTTCGATTCTTCTCAAGAATTCGGGGACAATGCTCGCGTTTTCAAGTGTCAGCATGATTTCCTGTCCTTGAACAACCGCTTCCTTAAATATGTTCTGAATTTTTTTTATATCTTCCTCGCCTGCGTGAAACGTGATGTCCACTCCGGTAACCTGAGAACCCACCAAATCTGCCATGGTTCCGGTACTGACGAGACGCCCTTCCTTGAGAATACCGATCCGGTCCGCAACCATCTCCGCATCCGACAGAATGTGTGAACTGAAAAAAATCGTCTTGCCCTGCTTTTTCAATTCAAGGATAAGATCACGAAAATCCTTTCTTCCGAGAGGATCCAGATTGGACATGGGCTCATCCAGGATCAAAAGCATCGGATCATTGAGCAGGGCCTGCGCCAGCCCGAGCCGCTGAACCATACCTCTGGAATATCCGCGTATAGACTCGTCTGCCCTTCCCTGCAACCCCACCATTTTGAGAAGATGAATGATTTTCTTATTTCGGTCCTGCCGGTTCAATCCAAATATCCGGCCTATAAAATCCAGAAATTCCTTGCCGGTTAAATAATCGTAGAGCCTGGGTTGTTCGGGCAAGTACCCGACTTGCCGCATTGTTTCTCTTTTCGCATTCGAACGGCCCAAAATCCAGGCCTCTCCACGGGTTGGATAGTGCAGACGGGTTAAAAGTTTGATCGTCGTGGTTTTGCCGGCGGCATTCGGACCCAGAAATGCAAAAACTTCTCCATTGTTCACTTCCAGGTTCAAATCTTCAAGGCCGACAGTGACTCTGCGCTTGAGACCGCCGCGGGTAATTTCAGTATAAATTTTTGTGAGACCTTCGGTTCGTATGGCGAATTCAGTCATAGGAATCCTCCAACACTGTATGAGAGATTATTTCCTGCCGGAAGACTGTCGGAAAACTTCCGGGGCGGTAATTTTATGATGAACAAATTCTCCTGCAGTTGGAATATAAAAAAGTACCATGATTAAGATTGTGATTACCGTCGTACGATTTCATTCAGCCAGGAAGTCGATTCAAGTTTTAAACAGTCTCGAGATAGAATATAATAATTATACTTGTTTTTTCTCGGAAAGCTCCCCAATTATTTTAACCGCAGAAATACCATCTTTTGCAAATCCGTCCGCTCCGATTTCGGTTGCATAACGTTTTGTCACAACAGCGCCGCCAACAACCACTTTTGCACCGGATCCGCCCTCCTTCAATCCATCGACCACCTTCGGCATTTCCATCATGGTTGTGGTCATCAGCGCTGAAAGGGCCACCACATCCGCATGGGTTTTCAACGCTTCCCCGACAATCGTTTCCACGGACACATCCTTGCCCAGATCTATCACTTCAAAACTGTTGTTTTTCAGGAATAGCGACACAATGTTTTTTCCGATGTCGTGCACATCGCCCTTGACCGTGCATATGAGCACTTTCCCTCTGGACCGGGACTTCATGGAATCGAAATGCGGTTCCAGCACACTGAAAGCTTTCTGCATGGTCTCCGCCGCCATGATCATCTGAGGAAGAAACAGCTCTTTCCGGTCGTATCGCCTTCCGACTTCCTGTATCGCGGGAATAAGAAACTGCTCGTTAATATCCAGCGCTTTTTGACCCGATTGAATCGCCTTTTCGACGAGACTCTTGATTTCCTCACGGTTCCCCGAAACAACCGCATCAAAAATTTCTCTGCCTTTTTCCCCGCTGACCGTACTCGTTTCTACAGATTCTTTTCCTGATTTTTTTTTACGATAACTGTCCACAAATGTTTTCGAATCCCGATCCCGTACAGTCAGCACAGATGCCGCCCTTACCGTTTCCATCATGTGCGAATCCCCCGGATTCATGATGGCCGCATCCAGTCCGGCTCCCATTGCCATGCTTAAAAAAGCGCTGTTGATCAGACTGCGGTCGGGCAGTCCATAGGAAATATTCGATACGCCCAGAACGGCCGGAAGACCAAGTTCCTCTTTAACCATACGGATGGCCTCAAGTGTCTGTTCCGCCCGTTTCTGCTCAGCGGAAACCGTCAACGTCAAACAGTCGCATATCAAATCCTGTCTGTTTATTCCGATTTCTTCGGCTTTCCGAATGATATGTTTGAGAACGTCGATACGCTCCCCGGCTGTTTTGGGAATCCCCTGGCCCCCTACCGCCAGACAGATCAATCCGGCCCCGTAACGTTTGGCCAGAGGCAAAATCGATTTCAGGCTATTCTCTTCCCCATTGACCGAGTTGATCAGCAGTTTACCGGGTGATTCGCGAAGTGCCGATTCGATTGCTTTCGGATCGGAACTATCCACCGAAAGGGGTTGTTTGGCCACATTCTCGACCCCCCGGATGGCTTTTCCCATCATGATAAATTCATCCACACCGGGAACACCGACATTCACATCCAAAAGATGAGCGCCCTCTTTCACCTGTTTCCGGGCTTCATTTTGAATCTCCCCCATTTTACCGGATCGGATTGCCTGCGTCAAATCCTCCCGGTTGGTGGGATTGATCCGTTCTCCAATAATACCGAAAGGCAAACCTGGCCCGAGTGAAACCGTCTGTACGCGGCTGGACAGATGAAGTGCGGACTGCGATGTTTTCGAAACCGGCCTCAACCCTTTGAGCTTTTCTTTCAGTTTGGATGTAAATTCCGGTGTACTCCCGCAGCATGTTCCAACGACGTTCGCGCCAAGCTGAACGAATTTTTCAGCAAAGCCGGCCATGTCATCCGAGGTAACATTATAAACGACTGAGTTCCCTTTCATTCGGGGCAATCCGGCATTGGGTTCGACAAAAAGCGGATGATCCGCAAACGCGGCATACCGGCCCAGCACTTCGAGCATGGGTCCCGGACCCGTGGAGCAATTCACACCAATGGCATCCGCTCCCAGAGAAATAAGGACATTGGCCGCTGTTACCGGATCGGTTCCGGTAAATGTAAGAAAATCCTCCCCGTATGTCATCGAGGCCATAATGGGAATATCCGTATGTTCCCGGAGCGCCATGATTGCGATCTTGATCTCTTTCAAATCACTGAAAGTTTCAAGGAGAAAAAGATCCACCCCTCCTTCTGCCAGGGCGACACCCTGTTCCCGGAATAAATCATAAGTTTCGTCAAATCCCAGCGGACCCATAGGCTCGATCATTTTTCCGGTCGGCCCAATCACACCAGCGATCCACCGGTCCTTCACAGCCTGCTTTGCCAGCCTGACTGCGGCTTGATTGATTTCCAGGATTTTATGGCCGAGATGAAATTCATCCAATTTTACACGGTTTGCCCCGAAAGTGTTGGTCGAAATAATATCGGCGCCCGCCTCTGCATAGGCTCGGCAAATCGATTCCACCAGATCCGGCTTTTCCAAATTGGCGAGATCAGGACAGGATCCGGCCGGCATTTGAGGCTGAAGCAACGTGCCGAAAACACCATCCAGAACCAGAATTTCATTCTCGAGACGTTGTCTAAATATTGATTTATTCATATGCAACCTTAAAATTTATGAACAATATATATAAACAAGAACATAAATTGCAAGTATATTCTCAATGCCAAACCGGATTTCATTGCCCAAGTAAAATTTTGTTGAATTCTACAACAAAATTTTTACAAAAATGCAATAATTCAGCTTGACATCACCATAATTTTTTTTATATTTGTAAAATAACATTAGGTATACGTATTCTTCCGTCTATGTGAAGGAGAGAAATACGACAATAAGGAGGTGAGTCACGTTGAGAAAATTGACACTATTGGTTGCATTCCTGATGGCATTTTCCATTACCCTGGTCAGCATGAGCGGTTGTGCGAAAAAACAGGCTCCGCCACCCAAGGAAGAACCTGCCGCCGGACAAATGGAGGAAGCAGCGCCCGATACAACAGCAGTAATGGAAGAACCAGCCGAGTAAGTCGCAGCGATTCAAGGAAATTTTCAAACGAGGAAGAGCCAACCCGGTTCTTCCTTTTTTATTTAGTTTTGATTATTCAGAGAGTCTCCATACATGATTAAAATTTAAAGAAAACCACTCCAAGAAAAACACTTGATTTTTATCCATTTTTTAAGTTATTTGAATTAACATACTCTCCTTTTGAATCCTGGATTTCATTCCCACTCTGCTGAGCTGATATTATCTTTAAAAAGAAATCATAACTACTGGATTCGAAAATCGTATCGCAAAGAAGAAAATAATAAATAGATGATATGGAGCACTTTCACAACCCGCCCTGAAAAGATGTCTTATATAAGCCATAAAGGAAATTTACTCAGAGGGTATATAAACTTGGGTTAGATTTTAAAAGAGATAATTCCTATGAAAAAACGACTTGCATATAAAATACTAATATTTACATTACTCTTGCCTGTAAACTTTAAGCTCGGCGAGGTGTTCTCACCTCGCCGTCATGGTTGTCGAAGGCGAAGAGCACATTAGACAATTTAAAAGTATATTAACCCGTTGTGAATAATATAAATTTCATACTCAATGATACTTTGTAAATATAATTAACTGTCTTTTCGACCGAAGGGAAAAATCTAATAACATATGAAAAAAGATTTCTCATCCCGAAGCATCGGGATTCGAAATGACATGTTTTTAATCAACCAGGATGGATATCCTAGTTGTAAAATTAAATGGGATATACTCACTTAGGCCAACCAATGAAGAAATTAAATCCAATTTCAGAGGAACTGACCGCACCATGTGGAATGAATGGCGCTATTTGCAGCTGGTATCTTTCATAGCCGGGCAATCATATTATGAAGCCGATTTATAAAATTATTCTGCTTCTGCTCTGCTTCGGTTCTTTTGCCCTTGCAAACGAAAACTGGTTCTGGCAAAATCCGTTTCCCCAGGGAAACACGCTCACGGATGTGTTCGTGTTCAATCCGGGTACAGCTGTCGCGGTCGGGTACAACGGAACCATTCTTAAAACAACAGACGGGGGCGTAACCTGGAACCGGCAGAAAAGCAATACATACCAATATTTATTTGACGTCTTTTTCCTGAATAACAACACAGGTTGGGCCGTTGGCTATGACGCATTAAGAAAAACCGAAGACGGCGGCACTCACTGGATCAACGTCCTGGAAGGTCAAATCGATTATTATTTCTCAGTTTTTTTCCCGGATGCCGATCACGGCTGGATCGTAGGCTATCCAGGCAGTATCATGTATACAAACGACGGCGGCCAGGAGTGGCATCAGCAGACAAGCGGCGTGGATGCCAGTTTACTCTCGGTTTTCTTTGTGGATGAATATCACGGCTGGGCCGTGGGGGCCGGGGGCACGATCATTCATACATCCAACGGGGGTACAGACTGGATCGTCCAGCATAGCGGCACGGATCATCCATTACGGCAGGTCTATTTTAAAGATGAAAATACGGGATGGGCTGTCGGCGCGTTCGGCTCTCTGCTATCCACAACCGATGGCGGTGAAAACTGGCATTACAGCGGGATCAGCTCTGATTCGTTTCAATCCATTTTTTTCACCAATGATACAACCGCCTGGATCGTAGGCGATTGGGAAGGAGATATCCTGAAGACGACCAATTGTGGTTATTCCTGGGAGCGCCAATCGAGCAATACATCCAATGGATTATTGGCAGTTCATTTCTGCGATAACGATCATGGCTGGATCGTCGGAATCGATGGCGCAATTCTCAAGACGTCGAACAGCGGTGCTTTATGGAGTCCACAATTCAAGACTGCTTCCTGCGAAAAATTAAAATCCGTCAGCTTTGTTGATGACAATACGGGATGGGTTGTGGGAGACAACGGCATCATCCTGCATACGACAAACAGCGGAATAGACTGGATCGTGCAGAACAGTCAGACCATGAGCGGTTTGAGATCGGTCTGTTTCCAAAATAAAAATGTTGGATGGGCCGCAGGCTATTATGAAATATTGAATACGATGGACGGAGGTGTAAATTGGACGTCCCAAACCAACGGCACTTCGCATGATCTCTGGTCCATTGATTTTTATAACACTCAGATCGGGTGGGCAGCAGGCCGCTGGGGTACTGTCCTGTATACCGAAGATGGCGGCCAGAACTGGACACCCCTCGATAGTCCGACAGATAAAATTCTCCATTCTGTTTACGCACTGAACGAATCAACGGCCTGGGCCGTGGGAGAAATGGGGACGATCATCAAGATCTCGGATGGTATCGCAGAGAATCATGAACCGGCCGATGTCTATCAGAGTCTGAATCGCGTCCAATTTATCAACGCGCAAACAGGTTGGATCGTGGGGGCGTCTATCATCCTGAAAACCGAAGATAGCGGCGATAGCTGGATTGATTGCACGTACCCTTTGAACTTTGCGTTAAATGATGTGCGATTTGTGGATGAGAACAAGGGATGGGCTGTGGGAGATCAGGGCACTCTGATCCAAACTGTGGATGGAGGCGCGACCTGGGTCAGTGATACAGTCCAGACGTTACACGATTTGAATGGTTTAACCGTCACCCAATCCGGGCATGGTTGGATTGTCGGAGACGAGGGTACGATCTTTAAAACCACGGACACGGGCGCTACTTTTGTGGAGGAACCCATCCATCATCAAAGCACTCAACCGGATGAATCCGTACTCCTTCAAAATTATCCAAATCCGTTCAATAACTCAACATCCATTCAATTCAACCTTCCGATATCCGGATTGGCAACTTTGAAGATACGCGATATTTTGGGACGGGAAATAGAAACTCTGATCGACGGATATCAATCCGAAGGTTCTGTCGAGATTCAATGGAATGCGGAGCATTGCTCGAGCGGATTGTATCTATGTGTTTTGCAGATCCGAAATCCAGTTTCGAAACACCGATATATAAAAAAGTTACTCCTTTCAAGGTAAAATGGATTGAAACTTTGAAAATCACAACGTTTAAATATGGTATCATTCCAATCATTCTTGTCCTGCTTGTTTCCGGGAGATGCGGGAAAAAGAATTCAACCGAACCCGCTCTTCCAACAACAGGATCCATCAGCGGTTTTGTTCGAAATGCAGCGGATCAATCGGCAATCGATTCTTCTATGATACGGGCGTTCCCTGGCGATTATTTCGTCTATTCTGACAGTACCGGGTTTTACACAATACCCGACATGGCCGAGGGGGCGTATTTACTGATCGCCTCCAAAGAAAAATTTTACAATGATTCTGCAAATGTATCCGTCAGAGCCGGTCAAACTGTAACCTATGATTTTAACTTGACCCACGAATTCGATGTCCTGAAATGGCAATATTTGACAGACGGGCCGATTTATTACGCCACTCCGGCTATCGATGCGGAGGGCACGATCTATGTAGGTACCGGGATTTATTTGGGGACCACATCGGGCAGCTTGTACGCCATTTATCCGGATGGGACACTGAAATGGAAAGTGGATATTGAGAACAACGTGACCACTTCGGTTATCGGAGATAACGGTACGATCTATATGATGGACCGGAAGAACGTGTTGTACGCTTTCGATCCTTCAGGAATTGAACTATGGCGATACACGGACTGGGATCAAAATGATTTTCCCGAAGTCGGTCAGAGAACCGTGGCTGTCGCTGAGGATGGAACCCTGTATGCCAATGTGGGATCTTATCTCTATGCCATAAATCCCGATGGCACTCGAAAATGGAGATTTGATTCAGGGCCGGGGGGAACGCCATGCGGCGCTTCACCCGTTGTGGGCAGTGACGGTACAATATACGCCGTTCTGGGCAAGGAGATCCTGGATGCGGTCAATCCGGACGGATCTTTAAAGTGGGAATTCTATTTTGAGAACCCGGATGAACACTCCTTTACGTCTCCTGCCCTCGATGCAGAAGATGTTATCTACGTTGGCGCGGAAAATGGAGATGGCGGATATATTTATGCGGTCTATCCCGCCGGGATTTTAAAATGGCGCATTTTTGCCGGGAGTAATCGTCCGGTTCGCGGCTCACAGGTGATCGATATCGACGGCACTGTCTATGTCGTTACCAAAGCGCACAGCCATAATCAACCGGCCGAGGTATTTGCCATTACTCCTGAAGGCAGCATTAAATGGCGATATGCCATCGAATCCGTGCATTTTACGCCGGATGATGCTTATACGACTCCGGCGATCGGGGCCGATGGATTGATCTATACTGCGGCTGAAACAGGATATGTCTACGCGCTCAACCGCGAGGGCGCTCTGGTCTGGAAACAGAACTTCCACTGCGGCATCAACTGGTCTTCGCCCAAGTTGCTTGATGACGGAACCCTATATATCGGTGTGATGACCAATGAAGGAGGCGCACTGCTGGCCCTTCAAACCACAAGCATGGGTTACGTTTCTTCGGCCTGGCCGTCCTTCAGGCGGGACAATGGAAATAAAGGCCGCTCGGCAAAGTTTTAATTGCCCAGGATATCCATCCAGGGCACAATGTAAGCAGGATAATAATCTTGTATGGGATAATAAATCTGTTTAATTTTAATGCGATGAAAATACAAAGAATACATGCAGGAATGTTCTTGTTAACAGCACTAATTTTAATAAACACGAACGTTTTTGCACAAGATCCGAATTTTCAGATATACCTGTGCTTTGGACAGTCAAACATGGAGGGATGGGGCGGAATTGAAGCACAAGACAGAACAGTGGGCAGTCGTTTCCAGGTGATGGAGGCTGTTCAATGTTCAAACCTGCATAGAAAAATGGGTTCCTGGTACACCGCTGTTCCTCCTTTGTGTCGATGCGATACTCATCTTTCCCCCGCCGATTATTTTGGCAGAACCATGGTTGAAAACCTTCCGGACAGTATCAGAATAGGTGTTATCAATGTCTCTGTATCCGGCTGTAAAATTGAACTGTTCGACAAAGACAATTATCAGGATTATGTTGCAACTGTTCCTTCGTGGATGAAAGACATAATCAATGAATATGGCGGAAACCCCTATGCGCGCCTTGTCAACATTGCAAAATTAGCTCAGCAAGATGGCGTGATCAGGGGTATTCTGTTACATCAGGGAGAGTCAAACCTCGGTGATGAGCAATGGCCTTTAAAAGTCAAGGGTGTTTACGACAATCTGATAAATGACCTGACACTCAATCCATATTCAATCCCTCTGCTCGCAGGTGAAGTCGTACATGCTGATCAGGGAAGCAGTTATGCAAGTATGAATTCAATCATTGCAACCCTGCCCCAAACGATTCCCAATTCTTATGTCATCTCTTCGAGTGGCTGCACAGCACATCCGTTGGACAATGTGCATTTTGATTCAGCAGGTTACAGAGAACTTGGAAGGCGATATGCGGTGCAAATGCTTGCATTATTGGATAATAAGGTTGAAGAACCTGAAGGGCCTGAAGGAACCGAGTCGATTTATTTTGAACCCGAATGCG
>CAZTZL010000073.1:12441-13932 GCA_964617625.1 uncultured bacterium | reverse complement strand
CCACTGTAATGTTTGCGATCCAAAGTCTCTCAGCAAGGCATTTCAGGGTGCTGAGGTCGTATATCATACAGCCGGCTATATTTCGCTCCTGATGAGCGACTGGTCCCGTCTGGAATCGATTAATGTGTTCGGTACGCGGAATATTGTGGAAGCTTGTCTTGCCTGCGGTGTCCGGCGCCTCATTCATTTCAGCTCGATTCATGCTTTATGCCAGGAACCCCTCGATTCACCGATTGATGAAAATAGGTCCTATGCGGATTCGCACCGCTATCCGCCCTATGACCGTTCCAAAGCAGCCGGCGAGAAAGAGGTTCTTAAGGGAATTGAAAAGGGTTTGGACGCGGTTATTCTCAATCCGACCGGGATTATCGGACCGTATGATTATCGTCCCTCTCACACCGGTCAGGTGATTCTTGCTCTGGCACGGAGGACTTTGCCGGCTCTGGTCCGGGGCGGATTTGACTGGGTCGATGTACGGGATGTGGTTCAAGGCGCCTTGCAGGCGGAAAAACAGGCGCCGACAGGAGCCAGATATATTCTTTCCGGGCACTGGGCTTCTGCCGGGGATATCGCCGTTGAAGTAGCACGAATCACAGGCGTACGTCCGCCCAGATTTACAGCACCACTTTGGCTTGCAGAAATCGGTGCGCCGTTCATAACAGTCTATGGCCGTCTGACGAAAACTCGTCCGCTCTATACAGCCGTTTCCTTGAAAGCTCTGAAAAGCAATCCAAACATCAGCCATGTAAAAGCCACACAGGAACTGGATTATCAACCGAGACCGTTTCAAGAAACGATCCGGGATACAGTCCACTGGTTTCGGGAGAACGGGTGGTTGCCGGATATATCCATTCAATGATAATCACCCTCCTGTAGTCCTCTTTTCGAGGGAGGATAAATTTTAAAGTAGTGAACAGGAGGATCCCCAATAGTCCCCCCGAAATGGGGGACAAATATTGAAGGGATTAATTATATGCGGATTCTCATTGTGGGCGGTACAGGTTTTATCGGTTATCATGCCGTGAAAGCGTTTATCAGAAGAGGCCATGAGGTGACTGTACTGGCTCTTCCTCCTTTGCCTGAGGAAGACTTTCTGCCGTCTGAAGTTGAAGTTAAATTGTTTGATTTGAACGAAATACCGGATGAATCTCTCAGAATCCTGCTGAAAAAACAGGAGGCTGTGGTCTTTGCTGCCGGCGCAGACGACCGTACACTTCCGAAATCCCCTTCCTATCCATTTTTTTATTCAGCCAACGTAACCTCCTGTGTGCGATTTTTCAGACTGGCACGTCAAGCCGGTGTGAGACGCGGTGTCCTGCTCGGTTCCTACTTTGCCCATTTTGACCGGATATGGCCGGAAATGCAATTATCTCTGCATCATCCCTATATTCGCAGCCGGCAGGAACAGGAAAAGCAAACACTTGAAACTGCTCTGCCTGATCTGGAATTGATGATCCTGGAACTTCCCTATATTTTTGGAGCGGCTCCGGG
>CAZTZL010000073.1:0-12341 GCA_964617625.1 uncultured bacterium | reverse complement strand
TTGACATTCTTAATATGATTTATTATTTATCAATCAATTTCATCAAATAGATTTTTATTATTAAGAAATTTTCTTTATTTTCATAGATATAAAAAACCTTCGAGAAAAAAATGAAAAAACAAATCAGTTCGACCTATCAAAAAATCTACGATTCTGTCAAACGTATTCCTGCCGGCAAGGTTGCTACGTACGGACAGATCGCCCGGATAGCCGGTCTGCCGAAGCAGGCGCAAATGGTCGGATATGCCCTGTATAACCTTCCTGAAGATCAGGTGATTCCCTGGCACCGGGTGATCAATGCCAGGGGGGAGATCAGCCAGCTTCCCGACCCGGAGTGGAGAACCAAACAGCGTTTTCTGCTTGAATCCGAAGGGATTGTTTTCGATTCCAACGGAAGAGTTTCACTTACTCATTTTCAGTGGTCATCTGAGTGAATTTGCAACATTCCTCCAAAGTAGGCTGTAAAATAAGGTTTGAAATGATTGAGAGAATGCCCGTTTTAAATCGATTCATTTTGTTGATTCTTTTCGCAGCGATTATTTATGTCACCCGTTGTGAAAGAAGATATCACTCGGTAATTAAAAGCGGAGAAAAAACCAGTACATTGATCCTGGAGGATACGCTAAATGTCAGATACCGCCAAACGCTGTTTAATTATGATGAAAATATCTGGATTACATTTGATTCGTTGATTGCCGATTCCAGATGTCCCATTGGAGTAATGTGTTTTTGGGAGGGGAATGCGGAGGTGTCCTTTATTTTTGATTCCATTCGGTTCAATTTGAATACTTATAAGGGATTTACATACGATACTGTGGTTTCGGATTATCGTATCGGCTTAATCAATGTTTGGCCGTATCCTCACGCGGACAGCCTTTACACCGAGGATCAATATTCTATAGATGTTGTTGTATCAAGGGAAGCGCTATAAAAATTTGTTGAATTTCAGTTCTGCATGGATTTTTGTCCTTATGCGAATGAACTTATCTGCATGGCTGATGCTGATTCCTCCTCTTTGGGAAAAAATTCCGAAGGATCTCCAAATAATTCAAACAGGCTGGTGCGGCCAGGAATAAACTTGCGTGAAGAGATTATATTCACTTTTTACAAAATCCGCTTGACTTTTATATCCAAAATTACCATTATCTTAGATAATTCTCCAAATCAAAAGTTGTCGATCAATTATTCTATCGAATAAACTTTTGGCACATTTTAGAAACATTCTATAAAATTATCCAACGTAAAGAGAGCTTATATGACTGTGAAACCGCCAAGTTGTCTTATCTGTAATTCGAAAGAGTATGCGCCGTTTCTCGAAGTGCCGAACCGGTTTAATGTTCTGGAAAGTTTCATACTGGTGCGGTGTTCAACATGCGGATTTGTCTATCTGTGGCCTGTACCGGAGGAGATAGAAAAATATTATGAGGATGAAGGATATCAGCCTCATCAGGAAAAAGCGGAAACATTTACGGACCGGTTGTACCGGTGGATTCGTGTTATCAATCTGAATACAAAAAGACATTTAATTGAAAAGTACCATAAAAAGGATCTGCTGTTAGATTACGGCTGCGGAACAGGCGCATTTCTTTTACATATGAAAAACGCGGGATGGAGCGTGCAGGGTGCGGAGCCCTCGGAAAAGGCCCGATCCGTTGGAATTCAGAACGGTTTGGATATTAAAAAAGACATCAATCAAATTTCCGGTTCGTTCAATGTCATTACGCTCTGGCATGTGCTGGAGCATATTGAAAATGCGCACGAAGTCATTGACAGTCTTTCGAGAAAATTGACCCCGGACGGCATTCTGATCATTGCCGTTCCCAACCGGGACAGTCTTGACGCGAGAGTCTACAAATCCCACTGGGTGGCTTTCGATGCGCCGCGGCATTTGTATCATTTCCGGCCACAGGATATGGTTCGATTTCTTGAGCCGCATCATTTACGGATTGTCTCGAAACGCATACTTTTTTTCGATACATGGTTCAATACGCTTCTGTCCTGGCAGACGGAATCCGCAATGTCACAAAAACGGTTTTATGCTTTTGGTTTGATAAAATCCGGGTTGGTTGCAATGGGGGCTTCGTTCAGGGAAGCATTCTGTGTCGATTCGGGTTCAAGTCTGGTTTATGTTATTCAATAAATACGAGAGGATTAAATTATGTCCGAGTTAACCATGCTTGATATTGTGATGCAATCTCTGGCTTTGGAAAAGAAGGCAGTCAAGATCTATCATAAATTAATGGATCAAGCTGGAGATGATGAGTTAAAAACTTTCTGGTCAGGGATGCGCACACAGGAATCCCAGCACGTCCAATATTGGCAGGATCTGCTCGATATCGTTAAGGAACAAAAAATATTGGATATCTTTGACCGTCCGAGCGATGTTCTGGATGAACTAAAAAAGGTTGGGAATAATGTAGATTCTATTCTTGAAAAAGAAATGGATCTTTCTGAACCGGCGAATGCTTTTTTAACTGCGTATCGTGCAGAGTTTTTTCTACTTCATCCGGCATTTGAAGCGATGTTTTTTCTCATGAGAAAATTCACCGGAGACACTTCTCCGGAAGACGGCTACCGCGGACATATTCAGGGGCTCATTGAGGCGATGAGGAAATTGGGCCAAAACCGGCCCGAGTTTGAATTAATCGCCGAACTGACCAATCAGCTCTGGGATCGTAACCAACAGCTTGCAAGACAAATGGCAAATATCAAACAGTTACACGGTTTGCTACCGATCTGTATGCATTGTAAGAAAATACGAAATGAAGAAGGATATTGGCAGCAGGTGGAGCAATATATTGGTGATCACTCTGAGGCGGTTTTTTCACACGGAATCTGTAACGATTGCATTGAAAAATATTATCCGGAAATCTATCAGGATATGAAAAATTCCAAATTGAAAAAATAATGGATTTTTATTCTGTTATATCTGGGTGTTCTTTTTCTTCTCGAGGAGGTGTCGCATGTTTATCGTTCATGTGTTTGTTCATGTCAAACCGGATCAGATTGAACCCTTTAAAGAAATCACTTTAGAGAATGCGCAAAACAGTCTGAAAGAACCAGGCATTGCTCGTTTTGATTTCTGCCAGCAACAGAATGACCCCACTCGATTTGTACTGATCGAAGTTTATCGGACACCTGAAGATCCTGTCAGGCACAAAGAAACGGATCATTATCAAAAGTGGCGGGACAGTGTGTCCGAAATGATGGCTGAACCTAGGACCAGTGTCAAGTACGATAATCTTTTCCCTGATGAAGCGGGATGGGAATAAGCGTGCGTTTCGAATTTGCCACATCTTCCCGGATTTTATTCGGACCGGATACGATCGGTGAAGCGGTTCCAATTATCGCAGGTATGGGTACGTCTGCATTTTTCATTACGGGAAAAACCGCGGATCGGGTCCAATCATTTCGGGCAGATCTGATTCAAAAAGGAATCCGCATCATTGATTTTGTCATTTATGAAGAACCGACAATCGAATTGGTTTCCGAAGGCGCAAATCTGGCGCGTAAAAATCGATGCAATATGGTCATCGCAGCCGGAGGCGGCAGTGTGATTGATGGAGGGAAAGCCATTGCGGCCATGATAACGAATCCGGGTAATCTGCCGGACTATCTCGAAGTCATTGGAGGAGGGAAACCTTTAGTAGAAAAACCAGTTCCATGTGTCGCTGTTCCAACAACAGCCGGAACCGGGGCTGAAGTCACGCGGAACTCGGTTATTAAATCCGCACAACACTCGGTCAAAGTGAGTCTGCGCAGTCCGATGATGCTGCCCGATCTGGTTGTAGCCGACCCTGTTGTCACCTTGTCCGTGCCTGCTTCGATTACAGCGAGCACCGGACTGGATGCTCTGACCCAGTTGATCGAACCGCTCGTTTCTAAAAAAGCCAATCCCGTGACCGATGCGCTCTGCCGGGAGGGAATCGGCCGCATTGCCGTTGCGCTGCCGAAGGTTTACGCAAACGGAGACAACCTTGATGCAAGAGAAGAGATGCTGCTGTCAAGCCTGTTCAGCGGAATCGCACTGGCCAATGCCGGATTGGGAGCGGTGCATGGCCTTGCCGGAGCGCTCGGAGGGATGTTCCTGATACCCCACGGTGTTATCTGCGGACGGCTGCTTCCTTTTGTCATGGAAACCAATGTGAATGTGATCCGGAAAAGAATGCCGGATTCTCCCGTTCTGAAACGGTTCGACGAGATCGCCCGAATCCTCACGGCAGATCCATCGGCCAGCGCGGACGATGCTGTGAAATGGATACAGGAGTTATGTTCGAATTTGAATGTCCCGCCATTGTCCCGATTCGGATTTGAGGAAAGTCATTTCGGTCCGGTCATTGAAAAGGCCAAACGAGCGAGCAGCATGAAGGGGAATCCGATTGATTTGATGGATGAGGAGCTTCAGGATTGTTTGAGAAAGGCCCTGTAAAATTTATGAATGATTCCGTTTTGGAAGACCTCTATTGGATTTTATATAGACGTACTTTTCTTTTAGAAAGAAAAGTACACCCGCAGAGCGGGATCAAGCTATAGTACAATAAAACTATTGAAGACAAAAGAAACTGCCTTTTTGCCAGCCGATGATATTGGATTGTATATTGTTTATACGGAACAAATGTCCCAACAACCCATCCCATGCTATCCCGCCATAGCGGGATAATGCCACCCCCTATGTTATTTGTGTTTAGAGAAATATTAAAGATGGCAGCAAAAAGGCAACCCACCCGTCCCAAAAAGATGGTTTATAATCTTGGAGTTGATCATGAATGAAAGAGAAAATAGAAATAAACAAATAGGGCCGCTGCCCACGTATCCGAAATGTTTTGTCTGCGGACAGGACAATCCCCGCGGACTGTGCATCCAATTTATCGCTCAAGCCGATCATGTCTATGCCGAGTTTGTCCCGGAGCCTTTTCTGGCCGGATATGAGAATGTGGTTCACGGAGGCATCGCCAGCACACTTCTTGACGAAGCCATGATCTGGGCTGCGTATGCATCTCAGGGCGTATTCGGTGTCACTGCTGAATTGACAGTCCGATTCCGAAAGCCTATGATTGTAAATCAACACTATCAAATTATAGGGAAAATGCTGGAGGATCGTAAAAAGCTGTGGATTGTTGAAGCCAGGATTGTTGATGATAAAGAGAAGTTATATGCTTCCGGATCGGGTAAAATAATGCCGATGCATCCTCAGCAGGCAGAAAAATTCAAGGAACAATTAGCGGATTGATCTGGAAACAGCAAATAGAAAAGAATGATCCGTACTGTTTTTTAGTCTTGCTTTCTATCTGTATTTTTTTGTATCTTAAAACCTTGTTGCTGTCATTGCACCCGGTTCGGGATCGGGAAGAAACAATATTTGATTAGATCCCGTCATTATTGAGAAGGATTCGTGAAACCAATTGAGCGGATATTTGTTCAATAAAGAACGTCTGAAATGGTTGATTGATCTTCATTTATATTTATTGGAATAGCTGTTTGCTTCATGTAAAACGGCTTTATATTTTTGGCGATTTGTTGAATGAATAAAATATTAGAGAAAAAAGCACTGGCTGATAATGTGTACTGGTACAAGGTCGAAAATCCGGACATTGCCAGGGCCAGAAAACCGGGTCAGTTTTTAATACTCAGGGTTCACGACAAAGGAGAACGGATTCCTCTTACCATTGTAAACTCGATGCCGGAAGAGGGTTCGGTTGAAATTATATTTCAGGTCGTGGGGAAATCCACAAAGCTTCTTGCGGAACTCAATGAAGGGGATCATATTCTTGATATGGCGGGTCCGCTGGGAACGCCAACACACATCGAAAAGTATGGTACGTGCGTTATGGTGGGAGGAGGCATCGGGATCGCGCCGCTTCTCCCGATTACAAGAGGATTCAAAGAGAAAGGGAATAAGATTATATCCATTCTCGGTGCAAGATCCAAATCCCTTCTCATCCTTGAGGAAGAGATGCGGAACTGCAGCGATACGCTCCATGTCGCAACCGATGACGGCTCCTACGGAGAAAAAGGATTGGTGACGGATGTTTTGAGCAGACTGTGTCGATCCGGCGAAAAGATCGATTATGTCGTGGCCATTGGTCCCGTCATAATGATGCGTGAGGTCAGCAAACTAACCAAGGAATTTAACATTAGAACGATGGTGAGTTTAAATCCCATTATGGTGGACGGTACCGGCATGTGCGGCGGATGCCGGTGTTATGTCAAGGGGGAGTCAAAATTTGCATGCGTGCACGGCCCGGAATTCAACGGGCACGAGGTCGATTTTGACAGGCTTGCAATACGGCTCAATATGTTTAAAAGTAGTGAAAAACTGGCATTGGATCATGAATGCAAGATTAACAGAGGGTAATTTGCCGGGAGATTATGCCGTTGGTTGATTCGACAAAACGGCCCGTCATGCCGCAGCAGAAACCCGAAGATCGAATACGCAACTTTGATGAAGTGCCATTGGGATTGTCCCTTAAAGCTGCGCGGGAAGAGGCCGGACGATGTCTGCAGTGCAAGAAGCCACTGTGCGTTGAGGGCTGTCCGGTGAATATTGATATTCCCGGATTTATTGCCAAATTGGGAGAAAAAGATCTCAAGGCATCCGGGAGAATTTTAAAAGATGCGAATTGTCTGCCGGCCGTTTGTGGAAGAGTCTGTCCCCAGGAAGATCAATGCGAGAAGATGTGTATTCTGGGGCGCAAGGGAGACCCCATTGCCATCGGCTATCTCGAAAGATTTGTTGCGGATTATGAGAGAGAACATTTTGATTTTTCTATCCCCGAAATCAAATGTGAGAAAAAGGATAAAATTGCGGTTGTCGGTTCAGGGCCGTCCGGTCTGACCTGTGCGAGTCAGTTGAGAAAAATGGGATATCAGGTCACCGTTTTTGAAGCTTTCCATGTCGCCGGAGGAGTTCTGGTTTACGGTATCCCCGAATTCAGGTTGCCCAAAACAATCGTGGCCAAAGAAATCGAAACTCTCGAAAAGATGGGCGTAGAAATTAAATGCAATCAAGTCATTGGCAGAATCAAAACGATCGATGAATTGTTCGAAGACGGTTACAAGGCCGTCTATATTGGCGTCGGCGCGGGATTTCCGGTCTTTATGGATATCCCGGGAGAAGACCTGAATTTTGTCTATTCTTCGAACGAGTTTTTGACGCGGATCAATTTGATGAAGGCATATGATTTCCCGAATTACGACACGCCGATCATCACGGGCAAACGCGTCGCTGTGATCGGAGGAGGAAATACGGCCATGGATTCCGCGCGTTCCGCTTTGCGGCTGAAAGGCGTGGAGAAAGTATTTTTAATATACAGGCGTTCTGAAGAAGAGATCCCCGCAAGGATTGAAGAAATTCATCATGCGCAGGAAGAAGGCGTCGAGTTTATGCTTTTGACAGCTCCCGTGCAATATTTCGGAGATGAAAGTCAGAACGTGAAGAAGGCAAGATGCATCAAGATGGAACTGGGTCGTCCTGATACTTCCGGCAGGAGAAGGCCTGTTCCGATATCCGGCAGTGAATTCGAGATTGATATCGATTCGGTTGTCGTTGCCATCGGAACGAGATCGAATCCTTTGATTTCGCAGACGACTCCCGAGCTGGAAGTCAACAAGTGGGGATATATTATAACAGGCGAACACACGATGACAACCAAGGAAGGTGTATTTGCCGGCGGGGATATCGTAACAGGTGCTGCGACCGTGATACTGGCAATGGGAGCCGGTAAAAAAGCGGCAAACGCTATAGATGAATATGTGAAGATCGGTAAATGATGAAACAAAGTATTGATTTTTTCAAAATAAAATGTTAAAATTATTTATCTTGACTCTTTTTTGGGAAATGTATATATTTGCGTTCAATTCCTTTTGAAAAATTGAGCGTTCCCCTCTCGGAAATCGGAGAGGGGATTTCTCACTTTGCATTTCATGTTGTGGATTTTGATCTCGAAATCAACCAGGGACGTTCTTTCGCAAAAGATCTTGAAGTGAATGCGCAATTTACAGTAATCGGGGATGAATATCTGGTAAAGGCTGAAGTAAAAGGAGAAGGCATTTTTAGCTGTGATCGATGCGGAGAATCAATTTCAAGATCCATTCAGGGTGTTGTCCAAACGTTATACACATTTGACCGGTTTAAATATGGAGAAGCAAATTCAGATGATGTTCACCTGCTTTCCGGTTCGGAACAGGAAATTGATATTCGGCAGGATGTGAGGGATGCATTGATACTTGCTGTGCCGACTAAAATCCTGTGTCAGAAAGAATGTCTGGGATTGTGTCCGCGATGCGGCGCAAATTTAAATAAAAAAAAATGTAAATGTTCCAATAAAGAAACAGATCCCCGCTGGGACGCTCTTAAAGGGATTCATTTTGAAGAATAACGTTTTTCGATAGGAAAGGGGAAATACGTGGCATTACCAAAAAGAAGACACTCCAAATCGAGGAGAGACAAGAGAAGAACACATAAAAAATTGACCGAGATAACAGTGACGGAATGTTCGCATTGTCATCAGCCCAAACTGCCGCATCGAGCTTGCCCGAATTGCGGTTATTATGACGGCAGAATCGTCGCAGTACCCAGAGAACATTAAGGAGAACCGAATTCGAATGGTACGAATTGCTGTTGATGCAATGGGGGGTGATCGTGCTCCCGAGGTTGTGGTTTCAGGTGCTGTCGAGGCCGCACGATGGGCCAGAGGAAGATACGAAGTGGTTCTGGTGGGTGATCAGACGTCGATTGAAAATGAATTGAAGCGTCATCACTTTTTAAAAGGACTTAAATACTCTATTGTTCACGCATCGCAAAAAGTGGAAATGGATGAACAACCAGGCATGGCTCTTCGCAAAAAACCGGATTCTTCCATTACCGTTATGACAAAATTACACGGGGAAGGCGCTGTGGACGGCATTCTCAGTGCGGGAAACACGGGTGCTGTCATGGGTGCGGCTCTTTTTATATTAAAACCGATAGAAGGTGTACAGCGTCCGGCAATTGGTTCATTCATGCCCCATGAATCGGGAGTCACTTTTATTATTGATGTGGGAACGAATCTTGATTGCAAGCCGGTACAGCTTCTTCAATTCGGTATCATGGGTTCGATTCTTGTAAGTCATTTGCTGGGCATCGAAAGGCCCAAAGTCGGCCTGCTTAACATCGGCGAAGAATCGAGCAAGGGGAATGAAACCATACAAACAGCATATCAGCTTCTTGCAAAAAGTTCGATCAACTTTACCGGAAATGTTGAAGGACGGGATATATTAAGGGGAAGTACGGATGTCATCGTTTGTGACGGATTTGTCGGTAATGTGATGCTCAAATTTGGCGAAAGTATCGGAAGAATGGTTTCACTCACTTTAAAGCGGAAGATACGCGGAAACATATTCAGCTCATTCGGACATTTTTTAATGCAGCCCAAAATCCGCAGTCTCCTCAACATCTTTGATTTTCAGGAATATGGCGGTGCCCCGCTTTTGGGAGTGAAAGGAACTTGTCTGATCGGTCACGGCCGTTCGACGCCGCGCGCTATTTGGAGTGCGATCAATGAGACTTACAAGATGATACAGGGCGGAGTATCCCGCCACATTGAAGAGGCAATGCTGAAAATGAAGGGAGATTTGAGTGAGGTTTAAACCGGTATCCATGATTCAGGGAATTGGAGCTGCAGCCCCCGCGAAAATACTGACCAATCATGATCTTGAAAAAATGGTGGATACTTCGGATCAATGGATTCGAGAAAGGTCGGGTATTGAACGCCGGCACATTCTTGAGGAAGGCAAGGCCAATTCCGATATCGCCGTGCAAGCGGCACAGAAGGCACTGAAGGATGCAGGTTCCAAAGCGGAAGAGCTGGATTGTATCATTGTTGCCACGGTGACACCGGATTATTTTTTCCCTTCGACGGCCTGTCAGGTACAGGCCAAAATTGGTGCTGTGAATGCAGCTGCGATGGATGTTTCTGCGGCGTGCTCCGGTTTTCTTTATGCATTGATACTTGCGGACAGTTTGATTGGTACAAACAGATATAAAAAAATACTGATTATCGGATCGGAAGCGCTTTCGAGATTCACGGATTGGGAGGACCGGTCCACCTGTGTGCTTTTTGGTGATGGTGCAGGGGCTGCTGTTGTCGTTCCTTCCGACGGAAAACGGGGAGTGCTTTCCTCGTACATGAAAAGTGATGGGCGATTGGGAAATCTTCTCAGAATGCCCGGGGGGGGATCGGCGCATCCGGCGACACACGAAACAGTGGATCAGCGGCTGCATTTTATCAAAATGGAAGGCCGGGAGGTATTCAAACACGCGGTTCGAACGATGGTGGATGCGGCGGTTCATGGACTGGAAAGCGCGGGATATAAAGCCGAGGACATCGACCTGCTTATCACGCATCAAGCGAATGTTCGTATTATCAATGCAGTTTCGAAAAGACTGAAACTGCCGAAGAAAAAAGTTTTTATTAATTTACAGGAGTATGGTAATACATCATCCGCTACGATTCCCCTGGCTATGAATGAGGCGAAAGAAAAAGGTGTTCTCAAAGAGGGAACGCTTTGTCTGTTGGTCGCTTTTGGCGGCGGATTCACCTGGGGATCCAGTTTAATTCAATTTTAAGTAGACAAGTATCGATATCATGGCTCAATCTGCATTCATATTTCCCGGACAAGGCTCCCAATTTGTTGGGATGGGAAAGGATGTTTACGACTGCTTTCCCCTGGCAAAAGAGATCTATCAGCGGGCGAGTCGAATACTTGATTTCGATCCAATGGAAATTTCTTTTAACGGACCGGAAGAGAAATTAAAACAGACCCGTTATACGCAGCCTGCAATTTATATTCATAGTTATACGATGGCCATGCTATTAAAGGAAAAAGGGATTCAACCTGATGCAGTCGCCGGCCACAGTCTGGGTGAGTTTTCAGCGTTGACTTGTGCGGGTTGTTTTTCATTCGAAGACGGATTGAAAGTGGTTCAGGAAAGAGGCCGGTTAATGCAGGAAGCCGGAAAGAAACATCCGGGAAGTATGGCGGCAATTATCGGCCTTTCGGCAAAAGCCGTCGAAGCACTCTGTCAGGAAGCTCAAAAAATCGGCCCGGTTCAGCCTGCCAATTTTAATTCTCCTGTTCAGGTGGTTATCTCCGGTTCAAAATCCGGAGTAGCCAAATCAATGGAAATGGCCAGGGAAAAGGGGGCGAAACGGATTGTGGAACTGCCTGTTAGTGGTGCGTTTCATTCATCATTGATGTCCGAAGTAGCGGAAGCTTTTCGGCAAGGATTGGATCAAGTAAGTGTTCGCCAACCTGCCATTCCGGTCTATGCAAATGTTACTGCGGATGTTATCTCGGAACCGAATGAGATCATCGATTTGCTTTATCAACAGCTGACCCATTCGGTACAATGGGTGGAAACTATTGCGAATATCGTACAAAAAGGGATCAGCCGGTTTGTTGAAGTGGGCCCGGGCAGGGTGCTTTCAGGACTGGTAAAACAGATTCACCCTGAAGCAGAAATAATACAATGCGGAAAAATCGAAGATTTGGATAGAATATAAATGGTTAATAGGTGTTCGCAAGGGAGAGAATGGATATCATGCAAGGTTTGAAAGAGAAAGTGGCCATTGTGACGGGTGGCGGTAAGGGGATTGGTAAGGCCATTGTACAGGAACTGGCATTCAGGGGATGCCGCCTCGTTATCCCGGATATCGATATTGAAAGTGCAGAAGGTGTGGCCAACGAGATTGGAAAAAATGCCAGGGAAGCGATCGCTTTTAAAACCGATGTGTCGAGCAGTACTGAAGTGGAAGCAATGATGGGGAAGATCATCGAAAAATACGGCCGAATCGATATTCTCATCAACAACGCGGGTATTACGAGGGACAATCTGCTGATGCGCATGAGTGAGGAAGAGTGGGACCTTGTTTTGAGAATCAATTTAAAAAGTGCGTTTCTGTGTACAAAAAATGTGATTCGTCATATGATGAAGCAGCGATCAGGAAAGATTGTTAATATTTCATCCGTAGTGGGTGTCATGGGCAATGCGGGTCAGGTTAATTATGCTTCTTCCAAAGCCGGTCTCATCGGTTTGACAAAAAGTACAGCCAAAGAAGTCGCCTCGCGGAATATACAGGTGAATGCTGTTGCCCCCGGGTACATCGAAACGGAAATGACTGTCAATCTTCCGGAAGAAGTTAAAAAAGGATATCTTGCCAATATCCCGTCAAAACGGCCCGGATCACCTGAAGATGTGGCCCGTGTTGTATCCTTTTTGGTTTCTGCGGATTCAGATTATATAACCGGTCAGGTCATTCATGTCGATGGTGGTCTTTTAATGTAAGATATAGATGTATTAC
>CAZTZL010000072.1:0-14108 GCA_964617625.1 uncultured bacterium | reverse complement strand
ATTTCTTTTTCGACGGTTTTATATTCGAATTGTATTTCGCTGAATTTTTTTCTTAACTCATTTTCAAACTTTTTCAGGTTGTCTTTTAATGTCGCCAGAATGGCTGTAGCCTCTCTCGGGATGGCGTTGTGTTTATTGCCGCCTTCGAGATCGATTAATTGGAATGGGATCGAAATATCTGCCAGCATTCTCGCCAGAAGCTGGACGGCATTGCCCCTTCCTGTTTGAATGTCGATTCCGGAATGTCCTCCCCTTAATCCCATCAGTTGAATTTTAACTGCCGTATTGTTCCCGGATTCAATCCGTTTGATCGGTAAAACGATTTCGGAATCTCCTCCTCCTGCGCATCCGATAAAGAAAGCGCCCTCTTCCTCGCTGTCCAGATTGAGAAGTATCTTTCCCTTTAAAAAATCGGATTTGAGCGAGGAAGCGCCTGTTAGTCCGGTCTCTTCATCCACGGTAAAGAGAAGTTCGAGGGGACCATGAATCAGTGATGAATCCTCCAGAACGGCAAGCATGCTCGCCAAACCAATGCCATTATCCGCACCGAGTGTGGTCCCGCGGGCCGTAATCCATTCCCCGTCCATAATGACATCAATCGGATCTTTTAAAAAGTCGTGATCCGTATTGCTATTTTTTTCGCAGACCATGTCGAGATGGCCCTGAAGCACCACAACCGGCGCACTCTCATGTCCCGAAACAGCTGGTTTTCTGATAACAATATTACCTGTTTGATCACGTTTCGTCTCGAATCCTTTTTTCTCCGCGATAGAACAGACATAATCCCCCAATGGTTTTTCGTTGCCCGAACAGTGCGGGATTTTTCGGATCGCGTCGAAGTGTTCCCAGAGACGGGAAGGGGTCAATTTTTCGGGAATAAATTCCATGATGATTGTCCTTAAAAAAAAGAGTCAAAAGATGATTGCTTTCTAAAATAATATAGTCAAAAATGTGATAAAATCAAGAAGAAGTCCTCTTTCTGAAAAATCCGCGTCAAATTTTCACGCTTGACATTCCTCGGCTTTTCTATTATCTTCTTTAAGGTGTATTTGTTTTACGGTTCTATTTTCAGTGATAAACTGATTATTAAACGAATGCATATAAACAATTCAGCAGTACAGGTTCAGTTGTAATTATTGATATGACCGAAAAAACACAGTACTGTTTTCGTCACCCTGATATTGCAGCGACAAATACCTGCTTTCTCTGTGGGAAGAAAATCTGTTTCAACTGCAGGATAGATTTTTTAAAACATATCTTCTGCAGTATGAATTGTCTGATTACTTTTATTCTTCGGGGAATGATATTGGGATTGGTAACCATTTTTAAATGGATATTCCGCATTCTTTTCTGGCCCTTCCGCTTGTTAAAAAAACTTTCCTTTAAATACTGGATTCGGATTCTGATGAGTCTTGCTTTGTTGGTCAGTTTTTTTCTGATCTGGAAGATGTCGAGACGTATTCAAGTGATGGAACAGCAGATAACGAAGCAGGAACTTCCTTTCGCACCCGTCGATACGACACAACTGAAACCGGAACCGGCTTTTCAATCGACCGAAGGCGGAATGGTTTTTTCAAATGTGATCGATATATCGGGTAAAGCGGAAGAGAATCGAATCGTGGTTCTTTCTATCGATGGTAAAGCAGTGGAAGTGCTCCTTCCCCACAAAGGACACTTTGAGTTTAAGGATATTAAACTGCACCGTGGCCAGAATAAAATTGAAGTTCGTGCGATCACCCAGGAGGGAGTTGTTTCTATTCTGCAGACCATTGTGATGACATATGCCACTCCCACACTCCAATACCTGAGCAAGGAAGTACGGCGGGGTCCTTTGGACTGGAAAGAAATCGCGCTGACATTCGACGGAGGCTCAACCAACAATGCGGCGGATGAAATTCTCAATGCACTGAAGGCAAATGATGTGCACTGCACATTTTTCCTTACGGGCGAATTTATTCGAAGATATCCCCGAACCGTCAAACGTATTCTTCAAGAAGGGCATGAAGTCGGCAATCACACATGGAACCATCCTCATTTAACTTCATATGCAAAGGATCGCAAGCAGGAAACGTTGCCGGGAATCACATCCGAAAAAATTCGCCAGGAACTTTCAAAAACGGCTTCGTTATTCAAGCTGGTCACTGGTAAAGAGATGGCCGGATTTTGGAGGGCTCCTTACGGAGAATATAATGCGGAGATTCTCAGATGGTCGGCGGAAGCGGGTTACAAACATATTGGCTGGACTGTGGGACGGGGCTGGGAAGAGACCATGGACAGTATGGACTGGGTGGCCGATAAAAATTCGACTGCCTATCATTCTGCGGACGAAATTGCTGAAAAAATACTCAAATACGGTGATGGAAAAAAGTACGGGGCCAACGGGGCCATTGTCCTCATGCATCTTGGAACCAATCGAAAAGAAGATTTTCCTCATCAAAAATTGACGGAAATTATCGAAGGGTTGAAGAAACAGGGATATCGATTGGTCAAGATGTCTGATATGGTCAATACCGATTAAATTCCGGCGATGTCATCGAATAACAATTCTTCCATTGTCGATCATTCTCTTAAATCAATTCTAAACCGATTATATAAAGATTATTCACTGGATCATCTCACAATGGATCCTCTGGAACTTGTGAGGAATTATTCCGACCCGAAAGATCAGGAAATTGCCGGATTGATCGCCGCGTTTCTGGCTCTCGGCCGTGTTGAACTGATTCGGAAAAGTGTTAAGGCAGTTCTGGATTTATTCGGATCTTCTCCCCATGCGTTTGTTTTGAATTACGATCCGGTTAGAGATCGGGAGTTATTCGGTCAGTTTAATTATCGATTTTATCAAGGAAAAGATCTTGAAAGATTCGTCTGGTGGACGCAGCGGATACTCGAAAAAGACAAAACCGTGGAACAATTTTTTCTCAGGCATTATTCAGCAAGTGACCCGGATATCGGGCCGTCCCTGTCCCGGTTTGTCAGGGCTGTTTTGTCTCTTCCTTCCCATCCTTTCTATCCGGATGTTCCGCCGAAAGGATCCGGCATCAGGCATTTTTTGGCCGATCCCGATGATGGCAGCGGATGCAAACGGCTCAACCTTTTCCTCCGATGGATGGTGCGAAGAGATAAATTGGACCTGGGATTATGGCGCCGTGTGAGCCCGGCCAAACTGATTATTCCACTCGATGTGCATATCGCCCGGCTTGGCGTGAAGCTGGGGCTGACAAAACGGAAATCCGCTGACTGGAAAATGGCTCTGGAAATTACAGAGTCGTTGAAACGATTCGATCCCGATGATCCGGTCCGGTACGATTTTGCATTATGCAAAGTCGGCATGCTCCATACCTGTCCCGATCCGTTCGATCCTTTCCAATGTTTGAATTGTCCTCTGATCTCCTTTTGTGGGGCGAGCTGATCTATATACCAACACATCCATATCATTTTGTTTACTTGGAATTTTCAACTGTCAATCGATGCACCTCTTTTTCTCATTGCAGGTTATTATTGAAATGTTTATATTTTTACCTGTTTGTTTAACAAATTAGGGTTATCATTCATGCGCCGTTTTATTTACTGGATCTTGTTTATTCTAACGCTCAACTATCCGGCAGTCCCTCAAACGCCTTTTTCTTCCGATGTGGATTCACTGATTTTTCGAGGGATCGATTATACTTTCACGTGTGAATTCGATTCCGCTATGAAAATTTTCCAATCCGTTGTTGATCAGTATCCTGATCATATCGTCGGCTATTTTTATCAGGCGGCGACACTGCAATCCAAAATGATGGATTACGAAACTGATCTCTGGGAAGAGATGTTCTATCAAAAAATCGATCAGGCCGTCTCTGTCGGACAAAAACAGATCGACGAAACTCGTGATGATCCCTGGACCTATTTTTATCTCGGCAATACGTACAGTTACAAGGGACTCTATCAGGCGAAATCAGGGGGTTTGATTCCCGGTTTTATCAATGCACGAAAAGGGCTGAGCTATCTTGAGAAATCCGTCGAACTGGACTCTTCTCTTTACGATGCGTATCTCGTTATTGGTAATTTCAAATATTGGGAGGGGCGGTTTTATAAATATATAAAGTGGCTGCCGTGGGTGAGTGACGAGCGCCGCGAGGGACTTCAAATGATCAGGCAATCGATCAAGAGAGGTACATTTTCCAGATGGGTGGGAATGAACAGCCTGGCCTGGATTGAATTTGACCGTAAGCGGTTCGATATCGCGATTTCTATTTTCCGGGAGGGATTGGAACAGTATCCGGAGAGCCGATTTTTTCTCTGGGGAATGGCACATACTTCTTTTCGAATGGAAAAATATCGTGAATCCATTTCATACTATCAACAAATTCTGGATTCGATTATATCTGGCGATTTTAACAATGGATATAACGAAGCCGAATGCCGCCTTAAAATAGGACTTTGTCATTTTTATTTGAAGGAATTCGATAAGGCGATAGAGAGTTTCGGTATGGTTTTGAGTCGAAATGTGAACGAAAAGATTGCCGAAAGATTGAAGAAGCATTATCATGAAGCCGAAGTATATCTGAAAAAATCTCGCAAAGCTATCACAGATACACCACGTTGATTTTTTATCCGGCTTATTTATACAAATGAAGTTCGCAATAAAAATCTCCATCTGTCTGTTTGTTTCTTTATTCGTTGATTTCTTTCCTGCTGCATCACAAACAATACCGAACACTCTCGAATCCCGGCTACGGGCTGATATCGAAGACGGGCGGCTGGATGATTTTTCGGGGATGGAGGCCGCTTTTATTCTGTCGGGAGTCCGTGAACAGGAAGTATTGGATGCGGCTATGTCATGGTATAATAATCTGGTCGAAACAATTCGCGGGTTTCACTTTGATCCGTTTGACCGTAGCGGATCAGCGAACAAAGTTTTTTCTTATCTTCACGGCACTTGGCTGAAGCAGTATAAAAAGGAGACTGTTTCCTTGCTGGATATCGTCCACGAGATGAAATTCAACTGTGTTACGGCCACGATTCTGTACAATATGATTTGTGAAGATTTTGGCTGGCGAACCGAAGCCTTTGAAACACCGACGCATGTATATACCATTTTTACCAATTTTACGAATCCGGTGATGGTTGAAAATACCACACCGATGGGATTTGATATTGTTAAAAACCTTCGGGCCTATTCGAATTATTTGGCGCAATTCTATCCGCAGAACAAGATTCTGGAAATAGGGCTGGATAAAATCTATCTCTATGAAAACAGCAGGGGACGGGAAATCAACAACACTGAACTTTTGGGATTGCTTGTGTATAACCGGTCATTTTTTGCCGAGGAAAAAAAGGAATATGATTTGGCGTATCGGTTTGTCCGATTGGCCCAAAAATTTAACCCGGATTCCAGATCGAATATCAATTTTGAAATCAGGCTCTATTTTAAATGGGGAAAACAGCTAACCGATCAGGACAGGAATTATGACGCTTTTGAAGTGTATGACGGGGCCTGCAGCCGGCATCCGAATATTCCGGAATTCTGTCACAACAAACGGACTGCATTTTTAAAGTCGGCCGTTCAATCGTGGACCGAGAAAGACTGGTCCGCGGCATACTCTATTTTTAACCGGATAATGGATTGGGAACTTGCTTCAGGGGATGATTATGTGCAGATAAAGAAGTATCTGAAAAATTGGGCTGCCTATTTCATTCAACATCACAAGAACAGGGAAATCGGGGAAGTGGCTGCGCTTTTGGAATATCTCGATCCGCAGGATTCTCTTCTAATCGACTTGAAGAACCGGTTGAAATCCTCTCATGAAAAATGAAGGGTTTGTATTATCCTGTGGATAAAAAATATTATTTGCTGAAATTTTCCAAATTTGTTAAAACAGATCATTCTCAATCCTTTGATTTACTCAGGGCAACCTCTGCGAAAAATCTTTTTTGTACCAGTCCCAGATGCTTCGACATGCTCAGCATGACACTTCCCCCCGATTGATGGCACAATCATTCAGACGAAACCGAATGGACTCTTTCCGGGTAATCACTGAAGACCCCGTTTACACCGAGCTGCTCCATTCTGAGAATTTCTTTCGGTTGGTTGACTGTGTATGGGAAAATCTTAAATCCCCTGTAATGGGCTTGTTTCACAAACGATTCTTTTAAAAATCGGTGATAGGGATGGATCGAATATGCATTTATATTTTCAGCATCGGAAATTCTGTTTTGGGTCGCCGCTTTGCATATCAGTCCTGTCCGAATGAGATGCTTCAATGCTTTCACCTGTTTCAACGAGATTTGATCGTAAGAAGAAATGATGATATTCTCATAAGACCATTGATTGTTTTGGATATACCGTTCTATCAAAGCGAGTAACGGTTTGACCGTATCGGGTCCTTTCAGTTCAATGTTTAATCCTGTTTTTCCATCTATACAATCGAATACTTCTCCGAGAAAAGGAATTTTCTGATTCTGTCCCGCATTAAGTGAGCGGAGATATGGAATCGTTTTTTTATAGACGCTGCCCTTGCCGTTTGTTGTGCGTTTCAATGTCGAATCGTGGATCACAATTAATTCATTGTTCACGGCGCGGACATCGATTTCGATCCAGTCGACACCTAATGATAATGCTTTTTCAATAGATAAAAGCGTGTTCTCGGGTGCGTGTCCCGCAGCCCCGCGGTGTCCGATGCTTATCAATTTTGACAAAATATGCCCACCTTAAATGGAAAAAGGGATTGCTCGAATCCCTTTGATACTGATTTCAATGTGAAAAGAAAAATGTCCAGGTTCTACCCGAATTGATAATGTTTCCTTACATCCTTTTTAATATTCCAGGTGCAGGACATACCAGCGGGGAAAGTAACCAGATCCCCTTTCCCTATCTCGACGGGTTCCCCGCCTTCCGGCGTAACGATCACTTCTCCCTCCAGAAAATAGCAAGTTTCGGAGGTGTCATAGGACCAGGGGAATTCCGAAATTTCCTTGGTCCAGATGGGCCAGTTGAACACATTCAGTTTCTTGAGCTTCTCTTCATTCGGATGGTGTTCCACCTGAATTTTGTTCATCTCTGTTCCTCCGGAAAAAATTAGGATACTATTCGATGAGACCTCTTCCCGTTTTGATAATCTTTTTTTCTCCGCTCAGTTTTTTATAGAGTGCATCCAAAATGCCGTTGACAAAGCGGCCGCTTTCGGCGGTGCTGAATTGCTTCGCCAGGTCGATGGCTTCGTTGATAGTCACTTTTGGGGGAATGGTTTCGAAATTCAGAAGTTCGCACAAAGCTTCACGAAGAATGATCCGGTCGATCAGAGCGACACGGCTGAATTCCCAATTTTCTACCATTCCGGAAACGTGCTTGTCGAGATCGTTTTTTTGAAGCGTGGTTTTGCGAATCAAACTTGAAGCAAATTCCACAATTTCTTCATCGTTTTCAGCCTGCCGGGCTACTTCTTCCAAGATAGTCTCGATAGGATTTCCAGAGATTTCCATTGCATACAGACCCTGCAGGGCCAATTCGCGGGCTATTCTACGTTTTTTCATTTTTAACAATCATTTTATTAAAGAGCATTATTATCAATGACTCAAATATAATCAAGCCACTTGTAAGGGTCATCGTCTTTTCCTGATAATATATTTAAAAATTTTTCCTGAATTAATTTGGTGACGGGTCCCCGGCTTCCGTTGCCGACCTGAATGTGATCGACAGAACGGATCGGAGTGATTTCGGCAGCCGTTCCGGTGAAGAATACTTCATCAGCCAGATAGAGCATTTCCCGCGGGATAACCTGTTCGGTCACTTTATATCCCAGATCTGCTGCTATTTGAATGACAGATTCACGGGTAATCCCCGGCAGAATGCTGCAGCTTAACGAAGGTGTATAAATTTTATTTTTGTGAACAAAGAAAAGATTTTCACCGCTGCCCTCTGAAATAGTGCCCTGTTCGGTCAATCCGATTCCTTCGACATAGCCGTCTTCGATTGCTTCCATTTTTATCAGCTGTGAATTCATGTAATTTGCGCCGGCTTTGGCCAAAGCCGGAAGGGTGTTCGGGGCAAAGCGTTTCCAGGAAGAGACCCGGACATCGACACCCTTTTCAAGTGCTTCGGCCCCAAGATAAGCGCCCCATTTCCATGTTAAAATGGCCGTATCCACGGGGCAATTTCTCGGATCCACACCGAGCGAATGGTATCCACGATAAATGATAGGCCGTAAATAGGCTTCTTCATATCCATTGATTCGGATGATTTCTTTGCTCGCTTCGTTAATTTCATCCCGATTGTATCGTACGGGCATCCGATATATTTTTGCAGAGTTTAAAAGTCTTTGAGTGTGGTCGTTCAGACGGAAAATGGCCGATCCTTTCCGGGTCTTGTAGCAGCGCACCCCTTCAAACACACTGCTTCCGTAATGAATCACGTGGGATGCAAGGTGAATTGTTGCTTCTTCCCAGTCAATGATCTTTCCGTTTTTCCATATTTTCGATTTTTCATCAAACGCCATTATGCCTCCTCTCTATAGTGCATGTCAGGCTGTTGAAATATCCGTTACCTTAAATCTTTCACACGCAACTGCAGCTTGGTTTGTCCATTGTAATGATTTTCCTCGATCACATAAACCATATCGAGGTTGGCTTCTCCAGGATTCAATCTGTACTGAAGCTCTCCCAGATCGAATCCGATGGCATCGTAGACTTCACCGCCCTGACGTACTTTAAATTTGAGATGATTTTTCCCAACCAGTCTCGAACTGCCCACAACCTGTAAATTTTGGGTCAAGAAAACAGGCCGCATATTCTGCGGACCGAACGGGGCGAATTCATTTAAAAGGCGGATTACCTTGTCTGTGATTTCAGGAAGTGCGATCTCGGAATCCACCCAGAGTTTTTGTACGAGGTCTTCACCCTGAAGTGTCTCATTGGCGACGGCTTTGAATTTTTCCCTGAATGTATCAACTTTGTCTGAACGAATCGTCAGTCCTGCTGCATATTTATGGCCTCCGAATCCGAGAAGACAATCTTCACATTGTTTGAGTGCCGAATAGATATCGAAACCGGCTATGCTCCTGGCAGATCCTTTTCCCAAACCTTCTTTCACTGATATCATTACAGTGGGCCGGTAGATTTGTTCCACAATACGGGAAGCTACTATTCCAATTACGCCGGGATGCCATCCCTCTTTTGAAAGAACAACTGCCCGGTCCGAATGCAGGTCGTATTCATTTTCAATGAGTTCGAGTGCCTCTTTGTATGTTTCTTCATCGATATATTTTCGGGTCCGATTTTCCGCCTCCAATATAGAAGCGATGTTTTTTGCTCTTTGTTCCGAGTCGGTCGTCAGAAGCCGGACGGCCCGCTCCGCATTTCCCAACCGCCCGACAGCATTGATTCTTGGTGCAAGGATGAAAACGATCTGGCCCGTTCCAATTGTTCTATTGGTCATGCCTGCGCTTTCTATTAAAGCCTGAATACCGAGACGGTTGTTCCGATTAATTTTTTCGAGACCTTTTTTTACGAGCAGGCGGTTTTCATCGATGAGAGGAACAATATCAGCAGCGCTGCCCAGAGCGACGAGATCGATGTATTCTTTGAAAGTGTCTTCCGGCAGTCCGAGTTTGTCAGAGATAGCCTGAACAAGTTTGAAAGCCACACCGACGCCGGCCAGTTCCTTGAAGGGGTAGCTGCATTCTTTCCGTTTGGGGTCCAGGATAGCCACGGCTTTTGGAAGAAATTTCCCGGGTTCGTGGTGGTCGCTGATAATAACATCTATGCCAAGTTCGGAAGCGAGAGCAACTTCTTCAACTCCCGTGATTCCGCAATCAACCGAGATTAACAATTTGGCTTCGATAGAAGCCGCCTGTTTCACTCCCGATCTGGATAAACCGTACCCTTCCCGCAGTCGGTCAGGAATATAAAAATGAACATCGTTGCCCAGATTTTTCAGAAAAAGAAAAAGCATGCTGACAGCAGTGATACCATCAACATCATAGTCTCCATAGACAAAAATACGTTCTTTTTTATTCAGTGCGTCGATGACCCTGTTGACCGCCAGATCCATGTCCTTCATCAAATAGGGGTCATAGAGATTTTCCCAATCGGCGCGGAAGAAATATTTTGCTTCTTCATACGAATTGATGCCCCGATTGAACAATATCCGGGCAACAATTTTCGGTATTTGAAGCTTTTCTGTGAGATTGTTCAGAGCTTCTTTTTCAGGTTGTTCTGTGATAACCCACTGCAATCTATTTTTTTCCTTAATCAAAATTACCCCAGGGGTAGAATTATAAGCCGAATTCTGTATCCTGCCCGAAAGCGGGATGGTGATCATTTATCTGGTTCCGATGTTTCCATCGGAATCATGCGGCCTACCCGTGAGTCAAACGAGACGGGCCGCCTCGTTTCCGGATTCCGATACTTCGGAATCCGGAATTGCTCACCTATTTGGCCTTGCTCCGGGAGGGGTTTGCCATGCCCCCGATGTCGCCATCGAGGCGGTGGGCTCTTGCTCCGCCTTTTCACCCTTGCCCCAACGCTTCGGGGCGGTTTATTTTCTGTGGCACTTTCCGTCGTTCCGATTCCTATATTTCGGAATCGGAACGCCTCCGATTCTCAGAGCACCCTACCCTGTGGAGTCCGGACTTTCCTCTCTATCTCAACCGTGTTGAGATAGAGCGATCACCCATTCTTCCCCCGGGGACGGTTGTTTTATTCATTGACATCTTTTTGTAAACGAACGGCACGACGCGCCAGTTTATCCGCGTCGCGATTTTTATCTCTCGGTATATGACTAATTTCCAGTTGAATATTTTCCTTTTTCAAAAAGTTCTGAATTTCTGTAAACATCGTTTTTAAGCCGTCGTTTTTAACTTTGTAGTTGCCATTCAACTGGTTGACCATCAATAGGCTGTCCGAAAAAACTTTTATTGACTTTATTTGATATTTATGTACGATTTTTAAACAGTTTATCAGACCCGAATATTCCGCGATATTGTTGGTAGCAATTCCAATGTATCTACCAATGGTCTCTATTGTTTTACCATTTTCATCCTTTAATATGATACCGTATCCGGATTCACCTGGGTTTCCCATTGATGAACCATCGATATAGGCAGTTAGTTTCATTCGAATCCTTCCGACAGGTTTTCGTCCCAGGTGAGAATGCGCCCGCAAACTTCGCACAGATATATTTTGTTCATTGCCTTCACTTCCAAAATTCTCTGCGGCGGCAGAGTTTTAAAACATCCGCCACAAGCGTTTCGGATGACAGGAACAACAGCATGTTCATTTTTCGCTTTTTTAATCCGTTCATAGTTTGATACAATTCTGGGTTCAAGCTTTCGGACGATTTTATCTCTCTGGTCATTTAATGCAGCTTCATCTTTTTCGGTTTTTTCGAGCCTTTTATCCAATTCGGCTTTTCTTTCACGAAACTGCAGTCGTAATTCTTCGAGATGTTCGGTTTTATTTTTAAGGGATTCTTTAATTTCTTTACTTAAATCCATCAATTCAAGAAGGCGGGTCTCTTTTTTCCCGATTTCATCTTTTACAGATTCGATTTCGTGGGTTACAGCGTCGTATTCCCGATTGTTTTTAACTTCGAAAAGCTGGGATTGGAATTTCTGTTTTTTTTCTTCCAGCTCTTTGGTGTCTATTGCTATCATATCCTGCTCTTTTTGATAATCTCTGGATTTATTGTCCGTATCTTCAAGGTCCTGTTCGGCCTCTTTTAATGCCTGGGTTAAACGACTAACCTGCTGGGGGAGATCACCTCTCATGCTCTCAAGGTGCAATATCTCTGAGTCCAATTTTTGGAGTTGAATCAATCGTTCCAATACCTCTTTCAAGGAATCCTCCTCTTTCATTGCGATGTTCTTTCATCTAATATAAAAAAGTGCACCCTGTCGAGGTGCACTTTTGAAATTACCTATTTCCTTTTTAATTGGCCATTGACAAAAAAGGAATGTTATTTTCAATTCTAAGATCAATCCCTTAAACCTCCTGAACCATCTTAATTATGATCGGTGGGCCCAGGAGGACTTGAACCTCCGACCAACGGATTATGAGTCCGCCGCTCTAACCAACTGAGCTATGGGCCCGAAGACTTTAGTATAATTATTTTTTATGCAAATTTCAAGAATTTTTTTCCCAAACTTCAGTGATTTCTCTTTTTATCGTATTGTAATCCTTTTTTAAATTAATATATTTTTCACTTAGTTCACTCGTTTCTCTATCTGACATTTTTATCCGTTTCATTTCTTCTCTGACTTCTTGAATCTGTATTTGAATTTTATTCTGTTTCAGGAGCAACAAACAGTCCAGTCCAAGCTGGTATCTGTCTGCCGCTTTATCAATCTGTTCGGACAGATACTGGGTCAAATATCGAGTCATTCCGATATTGTCGATGAAATGATCCAGTATTTTTTGGGAATCGATTTCCCCCTTTTTTAAATATTCCTGGTGAAGCGTTTGGTACAATGTTCGTGCATCCAGGTTTTGAAAGTCCTCCGGTTTTAGAAATTGGAAAATCGGGGCGAACCATTTTTTGTCGTTTTCGAGAAGCATTGCGAGTATTCCTCTTTCGGCGGCATTCAAACCGGCCGATCCTTTTGTTGTCAATTTTTGCGAATCATTTGGCACGTTTTGTTTTTTTTGATTTCGAACCTCTTGCCAAATTAATCCTTCTTCGATGTTAAGTTTTTCCGCGAGATCCTTGACCATGACGTTTCTTTCGAGTGGATCACGAATTTTTTGGAATACTTGAAGCAGGTGACGGGCCGCGACAGCTCTGTCTGATGGAGTTTTCAATTTCCCTCTGTCTTTCATCTGATCCAGCTGAAAATCCAGAAAAGACTTTGCTGTATTCAATAATTGCTGTAAAGGTTCCTGTCCCTCTTTTCGGAGATAACTATCCGGATCGGATCCTTTTGGAAGAGCGATAATTTCCACTTTGAGTCCGTTATCCAGAAGAATATCGATACCCCGTATGGCTGCGGAAAACCCGGCTGAATCTCCGTCAAAAAGCAGGATTACATTTTTTGTATATCTGCGGATAAGTTTGGCCTGTTCGTCTGTTAAAGCTGTCCCTGATGTGGCTACACTGTAATCGAACCCGTACTGGTGAAGCTGCATCAGGTCTGTGTATCCTTCCACAAGAAGAACGCGGTCCACTCTTTGAATGCCCGATTTGGATCGGAAAAGGCCGTAGAGCAATTTTCCCTTTTGGTAAATCGGTGTTTCGGGAGAGTTAATATATTTCGGGCCCTTTTCAGTGCTGCTCAATATTCGCCCTCCGAAACCCACGACACGGCCCGATACATTCAAGATCGGAAACATTAACCGGTTTCGGAAACGATCGTAATGGCCCGTATTGTCTTTACGGGGTACGGTCAAACCAGACTTGTTTAACATGTCTAAATTGATAGAGGATTTCTTTGCTCGGTTGAGCAGTTCGTCCCACGCTTGGGGGGCATATCCGAGTTGAAAGCGTTTTACAATTTCTTCACCCAGCCCTCTTTTTTTCAGGTACTGGAGAACTTTCCTGCCGTTCTCGGATTCGAAAAGACACTCTTGAAAAAAGTTGGCAGCAAATTGATTGATATGGTAAAGAGTTTCGATCTCTTTTGTTTTCTGATCATCCGCTTCATATTTGGGCAAGGGGATGCCGGCTTTGTCTGCAAGTGTGCGAATTGCTTCCGGGAAACTGACACGTTCCATCTGCATTGTGAAAGTAAATACATTCCCTCCGGCACCGCATCCGAAACAATGATAAAAACCGCGGCCGGGATTAACACTGAAAGACGGCGTTTTTTCCGTATGAAAGGGACAGAGTCCGATGTACGATTTGCCCTGTTTTTTTAAGGTTACATACTGGGAAACAATCTCCACGATATCGGTAGCCTCGCGGATTTCCTGAATTTTTTCTTCCGGAATTTTCACTTCAGCTCCACGATGGTCACTCCGGTATCACCCTCTCTATATTTACCCAGACGCTTCTTTTTTACAAAAGGATGTTTTTCGAGATGTTTATTGATCTCTTTTCTGAGAATACCTTCACCTTTGCCGTGGATGATACGAACCTCGGATAAACCGCTCATTGCGGCTTTATCGAGATATCCCTCCACTTCCCGCAAGGCTTC
>CAZTZL010000071.1:0-14356 GCA_964617625.1 uncultured bacterium | reverse complement strand
GCGCGATCATTTGGCATCTGTTTGTCTATGATGCCATCGCGCTTGTTGCCACACTGGCCATTCTGCTTTCAGGCGGGTTGAATGTACTTGGATGGGGAATCGTGGCTGTTTATTTATTCTTCGCGATCGGTTTTGCATGTTTCCTTTCTCCAAAAAGAAAATAATAGCATGACACAATTGTGGTAATAAATGACTTTGTAATATCAAAGAATTCCCAAAAAAAAGCCCGCATTCAACCATGCGGGCTTTTCCATTTATATTCTCAAGTTATTAAATTCTACATCAACCCCTTCACATAACCCCCGTCCGCCTGAATGATCGATCCGGTAATGTAGCTTGCCCGTTCGGAGGCCAAAAAGACAATGAGATTGGCCAGCTCTTCGGGATTGCCCATGCGTCCGAGCGGAATCGAAGAGGCGGTCTCTTCCATCATTTTGTTGAACTTCTTTTTCGCTTTCTTCGCTTTTTCCTCAATGAGATTTTTCACCCGGTCGGTCAGAAAGTAACCCGGACAGACTGCATTAACCAGAATGTTATCCTTCGCTAAATCGAGTGCCTGGCTTTTGGTCAGTCCGATCACGCCGGGGCGGAATACATTGGACAGCAGCAGTCCCGGGATCGGCTGCTTTGCAGAGACAGACGTCATATGAATGATGCGGCCCCATTTCTGTTTCCGCATCCCTGGAATGACGGCCCGGCTCAAATGAACCGCGCTCATTAAGGTCAACTCGTAGGCATGTTTCCAGTCCACATCCTGGAGTTCATCAAACTCGCCCGCAGGCGGCCCACCCGCATTGGTCACGAGAATGTCCACCCTTCCGAAAAGATCGAGGGTTTCTTCAATCAGCCAGTTGATTTGGCCTGAATCGGCCAGGTCAAGGGCGAGGGGAAATACGGTCACGCCTGTTTTAAGAAGGATTTCATCCGCGGTTTCTTCCAGTGCTTTTTTATCTCTCGAACAAATCACCAGTTTCGTCCCTTCACGGGACAATCCCCAGGCGACTGCCTTTCCCAATCCACGGCTCGATGCCGCGACAAGGGCGACTTTATCTTTTAATCCTAAATTCATGGTTCTTCTCCAATCCTGTTTTGGGAAGAATATCTATAATATACAAAATCTATTGAATTATGCCATCATTTCTTTTTCACCGTACGTCCGTCCGTAAAGACATTCGTCCATTGGAACAGGCCAGGTGTTTTCCGTTATATACTGAGCCATGAACTTCCCCATGGCCGGACCTAACATGAACCCGTGTCCGCACATACCCGCACAACAGTAAAATCCTTTCACTTCCGTTTCACCGATAATGGGAATGCCGTCGGGCGTCATGGAATAAGAGCCGGCCCACTGTCTCAGGACCGCTACATTTTTCAAAGCGGGAACCAGTTTCACCATCCGTCTCGACATCTCGACAAGGAATTTAAAAGTGGAATCCACATTCCGGCCCGGCACATTCGGTTCCGGCGTGAAACATCCGATGAACTGACCTGTAACCCGCTGCACAAAATAGCCGCCGTCGGCACGGTAATCGACCAGCATGGGAATGCCCATGTACTCGACGCCTTCGGTGACCAGCGCCTCGTGTCTTTCGGGTTCGATAGGAATATGAATTCCGGCCAAGCCGGCCACTTCTTTTGCCCAGGGACCGGCCGCATTCAGTACTTTGGAAGAAAGATAGGTGTTTCCGGCGGAAGTGGTCACGGAATGCACGTGGCCTTTATGGATTTCGATTCCGACAACTTCTTCTCCGATCCTGATTTCGCCCCGGTTTTTTTTAATGCCCTGCACAAATCCCCGAACGACTAAAAAAGGATTGGCCTGTCCGTCCGAAGCGCACCAGGCCCCGCCAATGAGACCGTCAATATTCAACAGGGGAACGATTTTTTTGCATTCTTCAGCCGTCAGAAAATTCACATCGAGACCGAACGGCTTTTGAATCGCAATGTTCTTTTTGAAGACACTGACCATTTCATCTGAATGGGCTAAAAAGAGATATCCGGAAGATTTCCATTCGACATCGAAACCGAATTCCTCTTTCATCGAACGAAAGAGCCGTGCCGATTCCATGGCAGTCTGAATTGTGGAAGAAGTGGAGAACTGCTGACGGACACCTGTGATACAGCGTCCGGTGGAACCGGCAGTTAGAAAATCCTTTTCGAGAAGCAGTACGCGCTGTCCCTTTTGGGAAAGGTAATGGCCTGTGGAAGTGCCGATGATTCCTCCGCCGATAATGATGACGTCAAACAGATTCTTCATCCTTCTCCTGCAAGATGGATTTGATGGGAACCGAAATTAGCGGCGGCCTCGGTTTGGTCTGCCGAAGTTCATGTATGGGCTTCCCTGTCTTTTTTGCAATCAACCGGGCGATTAAACGGCCGCACGTTCTGCCCTGGCAGGGCCCCATGCCGACATGAAGAAAACGCTTGATCTCTTCGGGATGGGTCATGCCCTGATCAATGGCGTCCTCGATCTCAGCCAGCGTGATGTCCTGACACCGGCAGACAATAATGTTCTCATTACGAGAATCGGTTTTTGATTTTTTATTTTTATGTTTCGGCATCATGTGTATCCGGTTAAAATCATTCAATCATTGATATATCTACAAACTTATCATATTTGACTCAAATAATACACTGGTCCTCTCGCTCCATTCGAAAAATCTCCGTCTCGGGAAATGAAGGTGAGTTCACGTCCGTTCCGTTATAACGGAACGGGAAGTAATTGCTGTCTGATCCCGACTATTCAAATAATATTTTTTATACAGAGTCGGGAGAGTTCAATTACTTCCGTGAACGAGCCTCCATTTCCAGGAGATTTTTCGGGAGCCGCAAGTTTTTTGTCTTCACTATCTTAGAATTTCAATTACTTGATCCCGCGAAGGCGGGGCGCCACTTTTTTCCCAAAAAAGTGGCAATTCAAAATAAGAATGAACAATAAAATCTTAAACTCTTGGATTACGTTTTATCAAAGCCCTAATGAATATAAATATTTTAGCAGTCATATATCCATGTTACATTATTTTTTTCTCTTAAAAAACCGGATATTCATCTCCATGGATTCGTCCACGGCAATCGTGACTACGGGAGTACGGTCCTGATTTTTCGCATTTCGAATACGGATCACTTCTCCTTCACCGCAGGGCTGTCCGGTCCGGTCGATCAGTGTGATCCTCTCTCCCTTTTCGGGTAAAGGTAAAAATTCATAAGGCAGTGACACAAGCGCCCTCTTTTCCTCGAAAGTCCGGTCAACCACAAAAATGGCCAGCCCCGGACACTGGGCAATACAAACGCCGCATCCCGTACATTTTTCAAAATCAACCACGGGAACATGATTGATCGATTCCGGCATGGTAATCGCGGAAAAGGGACAGGCCTCCACGCAGGGATTGCACGGGATTTCCTGAACGCATTCAATGATGACGACAGGACCTTTCTCAAACCGTTCTTCCGACGGAAGCTGAAGATCCTGAATTTCCACGATGCCGTCTTTTAAATAATTCATGATTACCGGACTGCCTCTTTCAGTTTTTGTTCTCCAATGCGGATCTTTTCGCCGAAAGGCCCAGCACGGAGCTGTATTAAGTCCGCTTTCACTTTATTCTTTAACTCCATGATTTCATCGGATTCTCCAGCAAGTTTTTCAGCCGCATCCAGACCGGCAAGTCTGCCTTCCAACATAGCGCTGCTGGCCTCCTCAATACCAGCCGCGTCTCCGGCTACATAAATACCCTCGACCGAGGTTTCCAAATTCTCATTACGGAAAGGCACTTCGCCCCCCAATTCAGGGACATGGACCATCCTGCATCCGGCCTGGGCAAAGAGTTCGGATGAGGGCCGCAAACCCACTGCCAGACAAATCGTATCGAGTTCCAACTCGCGTTCCGTGCCGGGGATTTCTTTCCAATGATCATCTATTTGCACGATTGTTGCGCCTTCGACACGGTCCCGGCCAATCGCTCTCCGGACGGTATGACGCGTTAGAATCGGTACACCGCACCGGCGGATTTTAGAAGCGTGCACCTGATAGGCTCCGATTTCCGCCAGCGCTTCAACAATGGCAGCGACCTCCACACCGGCCTGAACAAGCTGATAGGCTACAATGACACCGATATTTCCGGCGCCGACCATGAGCACCCGTTTTCCGGGAAGAATGCCATACACATTCATCAGGGTTTGAACCGCCCCGGCACCGTAGATGCCCGGCAAATCATTATTCGGAAAAGTCAGCATATTCTCCGAGGCGCCCGCGGCAATAATAATTTTTTTGGCTTTCACTTTATAAAGTTTTTGATCTTTCACCACAGATAGTTGACAAGGCGGATAAAATCCGATCGCCGGGGTTTCCGGAAATATTTGAACGTCTTTTCCCATGGACTGTATCAATTTATCCGAGATGTCGATTCCACGGGTTTTTGCGTATTGATCCCGCGAACCGAAGAACATGTGCGTCTGCTTGACAAGCTGCCCCCCGATTTCAGGGCTTTCATCAAAAACCATGACCCTTGCTCCGAACCGGGAAGCCGTCGCGGCGGCAGAAAGGCCGGCCGGTCCTGCGCCAACCACAGCCACATCGGTTTCAAGAGATGGGATTTCGATTCGGGCAAGTTCACTCTTTCCGTTCACGGATTCGAGATGTCCCCATCCGGTTTGGGAACGTATATCCATCCCCTCTTCAGCCAAAATTAAACAGGTCTTGACATTGGGAACACCGTTGACTTCCATCATACAGGAGGAACACTTTCCGATGGCGCAGAAAAATCCCCGGGGGCGGTGGTGTTTTAGGCTGTGGCTCAACACCTGTATACCATTGGCATGAAGCGCTGCAGCAATAGTCTCCCCTTGATACGCCTCGATTGCTTTTCCATCGAAATGGAAAGTTATTCTCTTTCCTCTTTTAAATTCAAGAATAGGATGTCGATCAATACGATTCATAGGATTTAAAATTAATGATGATGATTGTTGACAATGTCTATCAGTTCTTCGGCACGTTCGATTAAAAAATCCGGCTTCTGTTTTTTGATTTCCTGAATTTCCCCGTACCCGTATTGTACGCCGCACACGGGGACATCAGCGGCGCGTCCGGCCATAACATCCCGGTTCGTATCGCCGATCAAGAGGGCGCGGTCCGGTTCGCATCCGCAGAGGTGCAGGACTTTAACAACCATTTCGGGATCGGGCTTGGCATGCTTGACATCTTCGGGTCCGACCACACAGCGGAACCTGTTTTCAATATTCAAACCGGTTATGATCTTTTCAACAAATGCTTTCGGTTTGTTGCTTGCAATGGCAAATTGTTTGTCCTTCAAAGTGGACAATACAATTTGCACCCCCGGAAAGAGTACGGTTCGGTCCAGACAGTGTTCCCAATAATATTTTCTAAAGATGAAAATAAACCGGTTGACCTCCGACTTCTTAAGGTTCGGGAAGACCACTTTAAGAAATCCATCCTGACCCGGCCCTATGGCCCTTCTGATTTCTTCCCGACCGATCGGCGGCGCTCCCATCTCTTTCAACGCACAATTAACAGAAAAATGAACATCGGGGGCGGAATCAATCAGGGTTCCATCCAGATCAAAAATCAATGTATCAAATGAACGGCCCATACTCATTTTTGAGTCTCAATAAAACGGCGGATCGAACGGTCATAGGTCCGTTCTACATCGTCCGGAAAATAACAGGCCGGCAGTTCCCCAAGCCTTTTATGATAGGCCAGACATTCGCAGCATTTCCCTTTTCTCGAACAGGGTTCGTAGGAACAGTTGCATTTTGCTAAATTGGATTCATAATTCTGACATGTACTCATTGGATTGATTCCTCCAAATGGAATAGATCTGTTTCAATATTTTTTCCTTCATCCTCTCCATTTCCGCTTTCCCACTGCAGAAGACCACGCCCGCGCCCGCACCCCGATGACCGTCGCCGATATGCATTTCCCGCATAATTTCGCCGACATTTTTCTGGTCGCTGTCGCCTCCCTTTTTCAGGCTGAGCGACATGGAAATACTCAGGTTATTGGTTTTTATTTCCTCTTCATACAGAGTGTTGATTTCAATGACCCCCAATGACTGGGGAAACAGAAGATAGGAAAAATGCTTCAGCATTTTTGGCCGTATTTTGTGTTTGGTCATATCCAGAACGACAAGCTCCTTGTTTCTGTCTTCATCCAAGAATGTCGCTTCTTTTTGTATACGTTCGAGCATCGATTGTTTCTCGTTTTTATATTTTTGATACAAATCCAAAACAAAAGGCATTTGCGCCACATCATCAAGTGAAGCGCTTCTCAATTGACAAACCAGCTGTTTCATATAGTTCCGCCTCAGCTGATTGTCTCCCTCGCGAAGCTTGATTGTCCAGTCGATGATCTTGCCGGGAGTTTCTCTCTGCCATTCCTCGATACTTGCATAATTGAATGTATCGATGTCGTCCGCTTCATCAACCATTCTGGTAAACCACGATGGCATTTCATGAGATGGGCGAAAATAATCAAATATCACACGGCTGCATGAAGGTTTTAGTTCAAAACAACCCTCGATTTTTTCGGGATCGAATCCCCTGGCTTTCACATCCTTCGCGTTCCCTTCGTGATGATCAAACCACAGCCCGCATTCCGGAGGACACGGAAGATCGCACACAATATCCTTTTTTGTTATCGGAATTTTCAGCTCCTGAATCACGCGCGGCCCGGTAAAAAAATATCGGTTGATATTAAAAATATGGGCGCAGATCACCGTGCTGACGACACCGTCAAAATCGCTGTGTGTTATAATCCGGTTGTAAGCCATATTTTTCCGTCAAAAAACAGAACTGTATTCAAGATCGTCTATATTGAACACAGTTTGCGATGAATCCGATCCGTTTGTTTCAAACAAACTGTAAATGGGGTTATAATATAAAAATGAATTCGTATACGAATCAAGTTTCTTTTAATGCTTCATTTTCCGCACAATTCTTACCCAGTTGACTCTTTTCCTGGTCGATGAAAGCACAGTAAAGATGCAGTTATCTGTTTCCAGCCGTTCTCCACGCCTCGGGATATGTCCTAGCTCTTCCAACAGATAACCGCTGAGTGTCTGATAATTCCCCTCAGGCAGATGAATTTTAAACCGCTGATTGATTTCCTCAATCTTTATTTTTGCGCTGACATCCATCTGATGCGAGCTGATCTTTCGGTAAAGACTCGTCTCTTCGTCGTATTCATCATGGATATCACCAAAAAATTCCTCAATAATATCTTCCAGGGAGACCAATCCGGCGATCCCCCCATACTCGTCCACCGCGATGGCGATTCCCACATGTTCCTCCTTCAGTTTTTTGAGAAGGCTTCCCATCCTGGAAATTTCAGGAACGAACAGCGGCTGCCTGATCACCTCTCCGACTGTTTTTGGATTTTCCAGCAGAATGTCCTTGACAGTCACGATTCCCAGGATATCATCGATATTCTCCCCGATCACCGGAAGACGGGAGTAACCCGTTTTCTCAAACAGCTTTGCCGCTTTATGAATGGGAGTGTTTTTCTTTACGGTTACAATTTCAGTTCTGGGAATCATAATATCCTGGATTTTCTGATTGCCGCGCAGGATGAGGCGGGAAATCAGACTGCGTTCTTCTTGATTTATAATCTCAACTTTTTCTCCCTCCCGGATGAGCAGCTCAAGATCCTTTCGGGTGAAAAAACGCCTGACGCTCTCTCCTTTCACTCCCAAATTTCTTAATAAAAAATGTGATATCCCGATAACACCCCAAATCAGAGGGAAAAACAGAATGTAAAAAATCCGGAGGACCGGAGAGGCAAGAACGGTAAAACCCGTGGCTCTTTCACGGGCTACGGATTTGGGTAATATTTCCCCGAAAAGAAGAAGAAAAAGTGAACTGAGGGCGGCAATGACAAATCCGTTGAAATAGGGTTCCAGATAAATGGCCATGATGAAAGAAGCTGTTACGATGGCAATATTGGTTCCGACCAGAGTCGTGGTTAAAAACCGTTCCGGGCGTTGAAGAAACCGGTGAGCCTGTTTTGCACCACGTTTGTTCCGTCTCAGCCAGACTTCCAATTTCATTCTTCTGGCCGAAATCATGGCTGTCTCGGCACCCGAAAAGAACGCAGAAAAGACAAGAGCGATCAGAAAAAGTAAAGGATTACCGATTTCTCGCCTCCTCACAGAAAATTTCGATCCCGCCGCTCGTTTCATCCAAGAGGCGCTTTCGAAAATCCGATGCTTCGGATTTATGGATTTGCACAGTCAGTTCGGTTTGTGATCCGTATTGAGATTCCAAAATCTGTCCGCGGAAACCGGTAACGATTCGCATGACCGCGCCTGTATAATCATAATCAAATTTAAAACGAAACACTTCCGTCCGAAAACAGGTTTCGACAGTGCCTTTATCCAGGGTTACATTCACGCATTCGGCATAGGCCCGGGCAAGTCCCCCTGTTCCAAGTTTAACACCGCCAAAATACCGGACAACCACACAAACAAGATCGCTCAAAGACCGTCCATCCATCACATTCAATATAGGTTTGCCGGCCGTTCCCGACGGTTCGCCCGCATCGCTGGTGCGAAACACGGATTCATTTCCTGTCCCCAGGCGGTATGCATAACAGTGGTGGGTCGCATCATGATACTGTTTGATCAGTCGATTCAAAAAGGAAACAGCCTCTTCCTGTTCATGTACTGGACCGGCATGTCCGATAAAGCGGGATCCCTTCACCTTGATTTCACCTGTGACAGGAGCCTTCAATGTGTAATAAACATCATTCTCCAAATGGGTACTCTTAAACGGATAAAATTATTCTCTTGAAAAAGCGTTTCGAAATGCCTCAAGACAAGTCAGCGAACACCGGATTTTCTGTTCAGGAAGTCCGCCAAGCTGTTCGACAAGTGTTTCTTTATTGATCTCTCCTGCTTCGTCGATCGTTTTCCCGTGAATCAATTCAGTGAACAGGCTCGTGGCCGCAATCGCGGCAACACAACCCATTACCTTCATTTTTACATCGGCAATGGTTTTATCGTTCAATCGAAAATGAAGCTGGACATGGTCGCCGTCCGCTTCGTTCTTTGCATTCCCCGTACAATCCGGATTTTCAAGCACACCCACATTTCGGGGATTGGCAAAATGATCCCGCACAATATCAGAATACAAAACCGCCTACCTCATCATGATCAAACGTTCGATCACTGATTGATTTACATTTTCACCGTCGATATTTGCTTTCGCGGCAACTTTGTAAAGATAAACCCCATTGGCCAGTTCATCTCCCATTTCATCTCTTCCATCCCAGTAAATCATATTAAATCCATGCTCGCCATAGGCTTCTATCTTTCGAATCAACCTGCCGGAAACGGTATATATTTTTATTTCTATATCGGCTTGATGGTTCAACTGGAATGTGAAATGCGTCGTTGACGACAGAGGATTGGGATAGTTGAGCACATTTTCAATACGGAGTTCCTCGAATGGAACGACATCGAACACGACAGTGGAAGAAGCAGAATTGTTGGCATTGTCCCAGGCCTTGATCAAAAGTTCATGCTTTCCTTCGGAGATTCCTTCAAGTGGATATTGCAGTTTCCCATCGAGATAACTCCCTTCGCTGTATTGAAAATAGTCTGTAATATCTTCCTCCTGCTGCTGATCAAGTGTCAGCATAATTTTGTGGCCGATATCTCCTGTGATATTGATGCCCGTTTTGTCATCTTTGATCAATACGATCAGCTCAGGCTCTTCATAGACCATGCCTCCGGACACAAAATCCTCATCCTCCGAAAATACGATTTTAATCTCCGGGCCATCCTGATCGACAATGTCCGAACTTCCACCCACATGGATGCTGTCGCGGGCACCGCATCCGTCGCTCTGTTCGTTCCAGAAATAAAGACTGAAACGCCCGGTCTGTGTCCCATAGGAAATATCTTTGGGAACGACGAACGCAATCTGAAATTCTCCGTTTTGAACCTGCGCCTCTCCGCGGAAAAGCGAATTCCCGGGAAGCAGATAGTCTATCTCTCTTCCCAATCCTGTTTTATATACAACTGATCTCTTGGAGTCAAAGCTTCTCAGCGCAATCTTGCCGTCAAAATCATTCCATACCTGGCCCTCTTTTTCGATTTGCCCCTTCACTGTCAACACACTCAGCGCCTTGATTGAATCCGGCTCCATTTCGGTGATGACCGCATCGTATCTCGGTACACCAAGCCGCATGGCCGGATCTCCGAAAAGAAGATACATTTCTCTATTTTCTCTTGCACTATTCTGTATTTTAGCAAGTTGAAGCGCTTCGCCGATTCTTTGTGCCGGTCCCGATTCATTAAACAAATAACCAATGAATTGTTTATTCAGGGATTCATTTTCCGTTGCACTGCTAAACCTCGACGCTGAAATCACGGCAGCAGCCCCTTTGTTGTTCGCATAGAGAAGCTCTTCGGAAAAACTCTGTTCTTCATAGTTATCAAACCAGCCAAAGGCGCACGTCGCCGCATAGATCAGAGGCAGTCTTTCCCCGTTCTCCAGAAGGGGCAGATCCCGGTCTCTCTTGAACACCCATTCATGCGCCCACAGTTCTTCATTGCCGTGCCCGATATAATCCATGAAAAGTGTGCCGCGATTGAACTGTTCGATCAGATCTTTCTGGGCCTGCGGTTTCAAATTTCGGTCGACAACCGGAACCGATGGATATTCGGTGAGATAGACTTTTTTCAGATTAAACAAGGAAGGAAGATATCTCCTGGCAATGTCTTCAAGCGCGTTAATATGAATATGGCTCTCTTCTTTTTTATTCTCGCCGATTTCATCATCCCCGACAAGGGTTACAGTATTCCGCCATTCTCCAAAATCAGGATTGCTCTCATATTGTATGATTTTATCTACCACGATTTCCGATTCGGTGTTGGAACGAACAGGAAACCGTCCGACTGCCAGATCCATATTATAATCACTCCCTGACACATAGGTATACCAATCATCCGAAGCCCGCGTCCCGCTTTCCGAAGTACTTTCATCATATTCAAACGGAGGAACCCAGTTCTCATCGCCCGTCGAAAGAAGATTACGGTAATCGTAATCGCCGTCCCCCATTAAAAGAAGGAAAGACGGTGAAACGTTCCAGTTTTCGTATGCATATTTCACAAAATCACGAATGGCAACAGGATCGTAGAGCCCCCAGCTGAATTCGTCAAAAACATCCTGAATATCCACAACCGAAACAGAAAGAGAATCCGTGTTTTCACGATACGATTTGTATTTAACAGCCGATTCATAAAAATCACGATGGGTGATGAGGATCAGGTCCGCACCGTTTCCCAGATTTCGAAGATCCGAGACAACATCTTCTTCTGCCGAGAGAGGAGACAGATACCCGGAAGTCTGTACGAGTGCATAAATCCTGGGACTATTTGCCTGGACAGAATCAACAAACGCCCATCCATCCGTCATTGAACGAACCGGCATTCTTCTGATTTTGGCCGGGTCAGTGACGTCCAGTACGACCGGTTCCCCTGAGAATCCGGAAAGATGATAATCATACAATCCTGCAGCCCGGGTTGAAAACACCCGCAGTTTTCCTGCTGAAGGCTTTAGTTGACGCTTGTATTCGACCTCAATCCAGTCCAAATAAACATGAGGCGCTTCTCCAGCTCCGGAATAGATCAGACTCAATGTTTTTGTCCCGGAAATATTGATCCCTGTAACGGACAGTGTAGCGGTATTTTCTCCTCCGCTCGGCCTTGAAAAAGAAATCTGGCCGACGGACTGCCCGTCGATCGAAACACTAAAGTAATGCGAGTTGTACGTTGCCGCCTGAAACTGAAATCTCAGTTTGAGTGTATCACTTGAAATTGCGTCCGGAAACGTAAACGAATAGGTCCCGCTGGACATCTCATTCGTAAAAAGCCGGCCGTACCACAAAATACCGCCCTTCGTCCCCGGATGAATGTACATGTCCTTTTCGTAGAACTGGTGATCCAAAAAACGATCCTGCATCACTGCATTCTGAGAGGAAAGTGTATTTGCCGCAGTTATCCGGAGGCCTTCTTTCTGATCATTGAAACCGAGCCAGTAGATGTTCTCCGTCGTGTACACATTCATGTAATGGCTGAATCTTGCCTCATTCGGGTCAAAAGCCCAGTCATTCACGCCCTTGCCGTAAAAAAGAAAATAATCCGATTCATCGAAATGTCCATCTTCCGTCCCCGAAAGCAAAATCGGATTTTCGATGAGACTGTCCGGCCGGGATTGTGAAAGACTGCGCGGGAGCTGCCGTCCGCCATTATTATAAATTTTCAACGTTTTTGGATCGATTGAACCAATATCAATCCCCTGTCCCTTTAAAAAACTTCCGGTGACTTTATAAATACCCTCCTGTGTGACAGGGATTTTATATCTTTTTCCAACCTGGGTCACCTTCTGAAGACGTCTGACTTTTGGTTTGGATTCGATCCGCCATTTTTTCGCCGTAGAATAATTGATCAACGCTTTCTGGTACAGAGATTCGTTTCGGGATCGATTCCAGATCTGCTTCTTTCGGTCTCCCCCTCTGAAACGCACATCAATGACCATTCTGGTATAGAGACGCACCCGGTTTGTTTTTGGATTAAATTGAACTGGATAAACAAAAATCCGGACGATCCGCTGTTTTCCCCACATTGACGGCGGCTCCATATGATATAAGGCCTGCGGCATGAATTCCGAAATACGGTATCCTTCACCTTCTCTGTATAACTCGACAGGAAGACCTTTCTCCTCTTTCGTTTCAGGAACGGGCAGAAGCCGGATATTATGTTTCTCCTCGAATTCGACATCGGAAAGTGCTATAGAAACATCTCCCTCAAGGGGCACTCCCACAACGAGAACACGGCACGGAACCATGGGATCTCCCGGCTTACCGGAAAATCCGGCCAGATCAAAATCCAGGCGCTGATAGAGATTTTCATCAACGGCCACCGTATCTATCCGAAACGGAGAGGGCATGAAAGCGATCGTGCACCCGTTATCCGATGAAGAAAGAACCTCCACCTGCGGTTCGGATGCATTTGAAAAAACGGTTCCCGCTCCAAAAAACAGGATCATCATGAAAACGGATATTTTGTACAGATATTTCATAAAAACCTCAAAGCGCATATTTGGGTTCAACTTTTATCTGAATTTTTTGAAAAGAAGGAAAGCCGTCCCGGATGGATGTTTCAAGAATCCCTTTTAAACGATCGATTTCCCCGTCTTTCGTGGCGGGTTCCACAACCAGGTCAAAAAGAAGCGTGTGGATCGAATCTTCTTCAATAACCCGAAGATCGTGATACTCCACTTTAAAATTCCATCGATCAAGAAAATGTTGAATATATTCCCCTATTTTTCTCAGTCCGGGATCCGCAACATTGACCGGATCAAGATGAATTGTCGCGTACGCACTGAACCGGTCCAAAACAATTTTTTCAACCTTCTCGGAAATCCGGTGGGCCTCCTTGAGAGAAAGTGTTTCTGAAATCTGAATATGAAAGGAGAGCACCATCTGTTGACCGTATTGATGAATGATCAGGTCGTGAATGTCCAGAACTTCGGGACATTCCCTTGCGGCTTTCTTGATCTTATCTACAAGATCCGCGGAAGGCCGTTTCCCGAGCAGATCATCCACACCGTCCTTTGCGATGACCCATCCGGTCCACACGATGAAGCCTGATATTAAAATTCCCGCAATACCGTCCATGATGGATAGACCAAAATACTGCCCTGCAAATGCGGCAAGGACAAGAACCGAAGAAAGCGCATCTGTGTGATGATGCCACGAATCCGCTTTAAGTGCGGATGATCCGATCATACGGCCCAGAATGCTTGTAAAACGGGCCAGCCATTCCTTGACCAGGATAGTCAAAATGACAAATCCGGTAATCCAGATGCTGACACGATAACCAATGGGATGGATAATTCTTTCGATTGAAGTTTTGAAAAATTCCAATCCGATAACAACCAGAAGCACGGCAACCACCAGTGTGGCAATGGCCTCCATTCGCCCGTGGCCGAAAGGATGAACCGTGTCGGAAGGTTTACGCGCCCATTTGAAAGAGGCCACAATAATTACCGAAGTGGCCACATCCGATAGGGAATGTATCCCGTCCGTTATCAAAGCAATCGATCCAAGCAGAATGCCGAACAGTCCCTTCAGCACGAAAAGGATAACATTGACCACAATACTCAGCCATCCGCCTAAATATCCGTATTGGCTTCGGACATCCTGATTATGAACATCCTCCCAATGCGGAATCGATCTCTTTACCCAATAGCGGACCATCTTCTCCAAAACGCAGTCTCCTTACTTCTCTGTTAAATATAGAAAAGCATTGATTAAAATGAAAGTAAAAATTCTTGATTT
>CAZTZL010000070.1:0-14569 GCA_964617625.1 uncultured bacterium | reverse complement strand
CGGACGAACCGTGGGCGCCGGTGTGGTTGGTAAAATCCTGGAATAAAATCAATTTTTTGATTGTGAGTATAGAACATGCGTGATATTATTACACTTGAGTGTTCGGAATGCAAACAGCGTAATTATTCAACTACCAAGAATAAAAAGAATCAAACGGGTCGTGTAGAATATAAGAAATTTTGTCGTTTCTGTAATAAGCATACACCCCATAAAGAAACCCGGTAAGCAGAACAATTAATGATTACAGCGCATGCATAAAAGCGATTTTAATTGGATTAGGCCTGTAGCACAATTGGCTAGTGCACCGGACTCCAAATCCGGGGGTTGGGGGTTCGAGTCCCTCCAGGCCTGCGAGAAAATGGAGTGGAACTATGTTTAAAAAGATTTCGAATTATTTTAGCGAGGTCCGGCAGGAACTGTCAAAAGTAAGCTGGCCAAGTCGGGAAGAACTTTATGGGTCTGTCGTAGTGGTGGTTGTTTTATGTCTTATTTTATCAATTTTTGTTTACAGCGTCGATTTGGGATTGAACAGTTTATTTGCATTTATTTTTTAGGTAAGTCATAGATTATTATGGAATGGTACGCCGTACATGTTTTGTCTGGTCACGAGAAAAAGATCAAAAAATATTTAGAAAACGAGATCGAAAAAGCAACTCTCCAGGACCAGATTAACCGGATTCTTATTCCTTCCGAAGATGTCGTTGAAATGAAGGACGGAAAAAAACGGGTTAAAAACCGTATATTTTTCCCGGGCTATATGTTAATTGAAATGGAACTGAATAAAGTGACGCAGCATGTGGTATTGAATACACCGAGCATCACCAATTTTGTCGGTTCGAAAAACAACCCGGTTCCTCTCCAGGAAGATGAAGTTCGAAGAATTTTGGGACGTATCGAAGAACGGCAAAACGAGGAAATTATTGATATCCCTTATCGGGAAGGAGATCCTGTCAAGGTAATCGACGGACCGTTTACGGATTTTTCAGGAATCGTCGAAGAGATCAACAGGGAAAAGAAAAAGTTGAAAGTCATGGTCAGCATTTTTGGCAGATCAACCCCGGTGGAACTTGATTTTCTGCAAGTAGAACTTGAAAAGTAGTCGATTTGAGGTAGAATATGGCAAAGAAAGTGATTGGCATTATTAAATTTCAAATTCCGGCTGGTCAGGCCAATCCATCCCCTCCAGTGGGGCCCGCTCTTGGACAGCACGGTGTGAACATTATGGAATTTTGCAAAGCATTTAATGCGAAAACACAGGACAGGCAGGGATTGATTATTCCTGTTGTAGTGACTGTCTATGCAGATCGGTCCTTCACATTTATTACCAAGACACCTCCCGCAGCGGTACTATTGAAAAAGGCTGCGAAAATTGAGAAAGGTTCCGGGGAGCCGAACCGCGAAAAAGTCGGGACAGTGAAACGGGAACAAGTCAGGGAAATTGCTGAGCTTAAAATGCCGGATTTGAATGCAAATGATATTGAAATGGCAATGCGCATTATCGAAGGAACCGCCCGCAATATGGGCATTGTTGTCGAAGATTGAGTCTGGAGATTTTATGAAACACAGTAAGCGATATAATTCTCTCGTCGAGAAACTGGATCCTCAGAAATCATATACTTTGGAAGAAGGGGTTCAGCTGTTAAAGGAAATGGGAAGTGCCAAACTTAATGAGTCTGTCGATCTGGCAATAAGGCTCGGTGTGGATCCCAAAAAAGCGGATCAAATGATACGTGGAACGGTTGCACTTCCTCACGGTACGGGAAAAAAAGTGCGCGTTCTCGTGCTTTGTAAAAGCCCGAAAGACAAGGAAGCGAAAGATGCTGGTGCAGATCATGTAGGGCTGGAAGAGTATATACAGAAAATTGAAAAAGGTTGGAGTGATATCGATGCAGTTGTTGCGACTCCGGATGTGATGAAGGATGTTGGAAAATTGGGAAAATATCTCGGCAGGAAAGGACTCATGCCCAATCCAAAGGCCGGGACTGTGACAATGGATGTTGCTGAAGCAGTGAAACAGCTTAAAGCAGGGAGAATTGAATTCAAAGTGGATCGATACGGCAATGTGCATGCTTCGGTAGGCAAGGTTTCATTTACTTTCGAGCAGATCGTTGAAAATATCAAAACAGTACTTGATCAAATCATGCGGTTAAAGCCTTCTTCCGCCAAAGGAAGTTATGTACAGAATATTACCTTGTCTTCGACAATGGGACCCGGAATTAGACTTGATAAAACGATACTTGTTGATGTTTCACGATAGATTTACGAATATTTTATTTTAAGGATTTTAATATGTTGAGGAAAGATAAAGAAGCTGTTGTCGATTCAATCGTCCATATTTTTAAAGATGCTAAAAGTATATTCTTAACCGATTTTGAAGGTTTGAATGTCGAATCGATGGAGGAATTTCGCCGTCAATGCAGAGAAGCTTCTGTTGGTTATCGTGTCGTTAAAAATAAACTGGCCCGGTTAGCAGCGGAAAAAGTCGGACAAGATGAGATCGTTCAATATTTTGAAGGATCTTCAGCGATTGCTTACAGTTATGATGATCCTTCCGCACCGGCCCGTGTGATTTCAGAATTCACGAAGAAATCCGATAAACCGGCAATTAAGGTATCACTGTTCGAAGGCAATTTTTACGGACCGGATAAGGTTAAAATGATTGCGGATCTTCCCTCGCGGGAAGTCCTTCTGTCACAGCTGGTTCGCGGACTCAACGCACCTATACAAAATTTTGTCGGAGATCTGTATGCTATTTTACAGAAATTTGTTATGACACTGGATGCGATAAAGAAAACAAAATCATAACCAAATGATAAATATAGATTATAACTAACAGGAACAATCAGAAACAAATTCTAAATATTTTATCTGTTTAAAGGTTGGAGGAAAAGCATGACCGAAGAGAAAAAATCGGCTGAAGTTGTCGAAAAAGAGGATGCGAAGAAACAAGCTCCCAAGAAGAAAGCGGATGGAGACGCGGGCAAGATTCTTGAAATGGTTAAGAATATGACTGTTATGGAACTTGCTGAACTGGTTAAGGCGCTGGAAGAGGAGTTTGGTGTGACGGCAGCTGCTCCTGTGATGATGGCCGGCGTTGCTCCTGGAGCTGCTTCTGCCGCTGCTCCCGAAGAGGAAAAAAGTGAATTTAATGTAATGCTTACCTCTTTCGGAACCAACAAAATCCAGGTGATTAAAGTAGTTCGCGCCATTACCGGCCTCGGACTTAAAGAAGCAAAGGATTTGGTCGAAGCTGTCCCGAGTGCAATTAAAGAAGGCGTTTCAAAAGACGAGGCTGAGAATCTGAAACGTCAGCTGGAAGAATCCGGCGCAACGATCGAATTGAAATAAATCGCCGTTATTATTTTAAGGAGTGTGATACTTTTGTTGAAAGAATCTGTTCAACGAAAATCATTTTCTAGAATTCCTTCTGCCGTTGATATTCCGGATTTATTGGATATTCAAATCAAATCCTATCGGGATTTCATTCAGGATGATCTGCCGGCAAACAAACGGAAGATGCAGGGACTTCAAGAGGTTTTTCAATCTCTGTTTCCGATTACGGATTCCAGGGAGAATTACCTTCTTGAATTTGTTGATTATTACATTGATCCGTGCAAGTATTCGGTTGATGAATGCCGGGAACGGGGAATGACGTACGCGGTACCTTTGAAGGCAAAATTGCGTTTGTCTGTTCGCGATACCTACAGCCGCAAAAATAATTACGTCGATACCGTGGAACAGGTCGTCTATTTGGGGAATTTCCCTTATATGACAGACAGGGGTACGTTTATCATCAATGGCGCCGAACGAATTATCGTGAATCAGCTGCACCGTTCACCGGGGGTCTTTTTTGATGAAAAAATTTATCCAAATGGTACGAGAACCTATTCAGCAAGAGTCATTCCGTTTCGAGGATCGTGGCTGGAGTTTGTGACCGACATCAACGACGTGCTTTATGTTTATGTCGATCAGGGACGGAAATTCCCGGTGACGACGCTTCTCAGGGCGCTTGGCTGTGCTACCGATGAAGAAGTATTGCGGCTTTTCAATATGATCGAAGAAGTTTCCTTGGACGATCCCAATATTAAAAAATATATCGACCGCAAGGTTTTCTTCAGCCAGAACGAGGTTGGTGTAATCGACGAAAAAACCGGTGAAATCATTCTTGAACGGGATGGTGTTCTGGAGGAGGCCCTTCTTTCAAAACTCAAGAAACTTGGAGTCGCGAAACTGAAATTTATTGGTTCTGATGACCGCATGGGCGGAAGCGAGGTCATCAACAATACATTGAGAAAAGACAGCGTGCAATCCGAAAAAGATGCGATCGAAACCATTTACCGTCAACTGAGATCGGGTGACCCGCCGGATTTGGAGACTGCCAGGGCATTGATCGATCGGCTCTTCTTCAATCCAAAGCGTTATGATCTGGGCAGGGTGGGCCGTTACCGGATGAATCAGAAATTGGGACTGGATGTTTCCGAAGACTTGACTGTATTGACCAATGATGATTTCGTGTCGATTATCAAATATCTGCTTGCACTGCGTGCGGGAACCAAATCCACGGATGACATCGATCATCTGGGGAATCGCCGCGTTCGCACAATTGGGGAACAGCTTTCTGCTCAGATGAGTGTCGGCCTCTCCCGTATGGCGAGAACAATAAAGGAAAGACTTAATATAGGGGACAGTGAACAAATCACTCCCCAGGATCTGGTAAATGCCCGAACCGTCATGTCTGTGATCAACACCTTCTTTGGAACAAGCCAGCTTTCACAGTTTATGGATCAAACCAACCCGCTTGCCGAACTGACTCACAAAAGGCGGCTTTCCGCGCTGGGTCCCGGCGGATTGACCCGCGAACGCGCCGGTTTTGAAGTCCGGGATGTTCACTATACCCACTACGGAAGACTTTGTCCTATTGAAACACCTGAAGGACCAAATATCGGTCTCATCTCTTCCATAGCAACCTATGCCAGGATCAATGAATTTGGATTTCTGGAAACTCCTTATCGCAAAGTTGAAAACGGGAAAGCATTAAAAAAGATCGAATATCTCAGTGCTGATGAAGAAGAAAATTATATTATCGCACAGGCCAATGCGCCGATCAATGAAAAAGGAAAATTTTTAAATGAGCGTGTCAAAGCACGCTATAAGGGTGAATTCCCAATTGTCACACCGGATGAAGTACATTATATGGATGTCTCTCCCAATCAGATTGTTAGTGCTGCCGCCGCACTCATTCCGTTTCTGGAACATGATGATGCGAACCGGGCTTTAATGGGATCCAATATGCAACGGCAGGCAGTTCCGCTCCTTCAGCCTGAGGCTCCGATCGTAGGAACCGGTATCGAAGAAAAGGTCGCCCGTGATTCGCGTGCTTTCATGGTTTCAGCCGTGGACGGGACAGTTCACAAAGTCAGCGCGGATAAAATAATTATAAAAATCAAGGAATCGCAAAGGGCGATTTCCAAGACAGAAGTGACCGATTTTGATCAACAGGAATATGTCACCTACAAGCTGACAAAATTTTTAAGAACCAATCAGGATACGATGATCAATCAAAAGCCGGTGGTTTCTGAAGGTGATGAAGTGAAGAAGGGGGACATTCTGGCCGACGGCTGCGCTACGATAAAAGGAGAACTGGCTTTAGGCCGGAATATTCTGGTTGCTTTTCTTCCATGGCGGGGCTATAATTTTGAAGATGCCATTGTAATCAGTGAGCGTGTTGTCCAGGAAGATATCTATACTTCCATTCATATAGAAGAATTTGAATTGCAGGTCCGTGACACCAAGCGCGGTGAAGAAGAACTTACCCGGGAAATTCCGAACGTTTCCGAAGAAGCCACAAAAAATCTGGACGAAAACGGAGTCATTCGTATCGGAGCTGAAGTAAAATCGGGTGATATTCTTGTCGGCAAGGTAACCCCCAAGGGTGAAACCGAACCAACTCCCGAGGAAAAACTGCTGAAAGCCATTTTCGGAGAAAAGGCGGGGGATGTCAAAGATGCTTCCCTGAGAGCTCCATCGGGAATGAACGGAATTGTCATTGATACAAAAGTCTTTTTCCTGAAGCGCAGGGATGCCAAAACAAAAAGAGAAGACAAAAAACTGATTGATGATATCGAACATCAAGGGGAACTCGAGAAAAAGAAAGTGACCGAACACCGGAATGAAAAATTGAATGCCATTTTATCTGGCAAAATTTCCGCGGGTGTCCGGGAGAAAAGTACTCAGAAAATAGTCCTCCGAAAAGGTGTTAAATTTTCTGAAAAACTGCTTGAAAAAATTTCTTTTGATGATCTGGACTGGACTGCTCCATGGATTGAAAATGACAAGAAAACCAATCAGCTTCTCGAATTGTTGCAGCACTCCTATCTGGAAAAGATCGACAAGATCGATGAAGAAATTAAACGTGAGAAAGATAAAATCATCATTGGGGATGAGCTGCCGCCCGGTATTGTGAAGCTGGTGCGGGTATACATCGCACGAAAACGTAAATTACAGGTTGGCGATAAAATGGCCGGGCGTCACGGGAATAAGGGAGTTGTTGCGAAAGTTGTTCCGGTCGAGGATATGCCCTATTTGCCCGATGGCACACCCGTGGATATCGTACTCAATCCGCTCGGAGTTCCCTCGCGAATGAATCTTGGCCAGATACTGGAAACCATTCTTGGCTGGGCCGGAAAAACATTGAATATTCCGTATTCATCTCCGGTCTTTAACGGTGCTTCGGAAGAAGAGGTAAAAAAGGAACTCGAAAAAGCCGGTTTGCCTCTTGATGGTAAAAGCACATTATATGATGGCCGGATTGGAGAACCGTTTGACCAGCGCGTCACAGTCGGACAAATTTACATGATGAAGCTTTCTCACTTGGCAGAAGATAAAATTCATGCCCGGTCCATTGGCCCTTATTCATTGATTACCCAGCAGCCATTGGGAGGAAAAGCCCAGTTCGGCGGCCAGCGTTTCGGTGAAATGGAAGTTTGGGCCCTGGAAGCCTACGGCGCCGCTCATACACTTCAGGAAATTCTTACCGTGAAATCGGATGACGTGAGAGGCCGAGCGAAAGCGTATGAAGCGATTGTCAAAGGTGATAATCTTCCCGAACCCGGAATACCTGAATCATTTCATGTTTTACTCAAGGAGTTGATGGGGCTCGGGTTGGATATTGAATTACGTTAACTTGATACACCGTTGAGGAGGTGTTTGTCTTTGCCTTACGATGGTATGGAAAAAACTGTTTTTACGAGCATTGCGCTCAATCTGGCTTCACCGGATACGATTCTAAGCTGGAGTCATGGTGAAGTTTTAAAGCCGGAAACGATCAATTATCGCTCTTACAAACCGGAAAAAGATGGATTGTTTTGTGAGAAGATATTCGGGCCGGTCAAGGATTATGAGTGCCACTGCGGTAAATATAAACGGATTCGTTATAAAGGAATCGTGTGCGACCGGTGCGGCGTTGAGGTAACCACGAAATCAGTCCGAAGAGAAAGAATGGGACACATTACATTGGCTGTCCCTGTCGTACATATCTGGTATTTTCGATCGATTCCATCCAAGATTGGTTATATTCTTGGTTTATCCACGAGTGAACTGGAAAAAGTCATCTACAACGAAGCGTATATTGTTATTGAACCGGGTGAATCGGGTTTGAAACAAATGCAGTTGCTTTCCGAGGATGATTATCTTGAGATGAGACAAGCAATGAAAGAAATCGAAACCTCTACGGATGAGGAAGTCGATGAAAATGGTATTATAAAAAATCGTTTTATTGCCAAAATGGGCGGTGAGGCCATTCGGGAAATTCTTCGGAGAGTTAATATCGAAGAACTGGCGCGTGAACTTCGTGTTCAGGTCCGCACCGAATCTTCTGTCCAGAGAAAACGGGATGCATTGAAACGGCTCTCTGTGGTCGAGTCTTTCAGGAAAACCGAGAGTGGAAAACCGAATAAGCCCGAATGGATGGTCATGTCTGTTATCCCGGTTATTCCTCCCGAACTTCGTCCGCTTGTTCCTTTGGAAGGCGGCCGATTTGCCACTTCCGATCTCAACGACCTGTATCGCAGAGTGATTATACGAAATAACCGTTTGAAAAAGCTTCTCGAAATCAAAGCACCGGAAGTGATTTTGAGAAATGAAAAAAGAATGCTTCAGGAAGCAGTCGATTCACTTTTTAATAACGGTAAACGGCGCGCTGCCGTTCGCGGGGAAGGCAACCGCCCCCTGAAATCTTTGTCAGATATGCTGAGAGGAAAACAGGGCAGGTTTCGCCAAAACCTGTTAGGTAAACGCATCGATTATTCGGGCCGTTCAGTAATCGTTGTCGGACCCGAATTAAAGATGGATGAATGCGGTTTACCCAAGGAAATGGCACTGGAGCTCTTCAAGCCGTTTGTTATCAGGCAACTTGTCGAGCGGGGAATCGTTAAAACGGTCAAGTCCGCCAAAAAACTGGTTGAAAGACGCGATGATGAAGTATGGGATATTCTTGAGGAAATTATTCAGGACCATCCCGTCATGTTGAACCGCGCTCCAACGCTTCACCGTTTGGGGATACAGGCGTTTCAACCGCTTCTTGTCGAAGGCAAGGCAATCTCCATTCATCCTCTGGTATGCGCCGCATTTAACGCCGATTTTGACGGTGACCAGATGGCGGTTCACGTGCCGCTTTCCATCGAAGCACAGATGGAAGCAAAAATTCTGATGCTTTCGAGCCATAATATTCTTTCTCCTGCGAACGGACGACCTCTCGCCATCCCGAGTCAGGATATCGTTCTTGGATGTTATTATCTGACCAAGATGATGAAAGGTGAAAAAGGCGAAGACAAATTGTTTGCCGATGAAGAAGAAGTGCTCATCGCTTTTCATGACGATAAAGTCGGCCTGCATGCAAAAATCAGGGTTCGTACGGATAACCAGATTGTCAGTACAACAACCGGCCGAATCATCTTCAATGAGATTGTACCGGATGAGTTAGGTTTTATCAATGAACTGCTCACTAAAAAGCGGATCGAAACCATTATTGCTCAATCGTATAAAGTGGTCGGCAACCGAAGAACGGTCGATTTCCTGGATGATCTGAAAAACATGGGTTTTTATTACGCAATGAAAGGCGGCATCACATTCGGAGTGGACGATGCTATTATTCCGGTTGAAAAGGAAAAACTGGTGCAAAACTCCAATAGTGAAGTGGACAAAATCCGCAATCTTTATGAAAAGGGTGTCATCACAGATGGAGAGCGCTATAACAAAGTGATCGATGTCTGGACGCGAACGACCAATCAGGTTGCGGAACATTTGTTCGAACACTTGAAAGAATCTTATAACGGTTTTAATTCGATATACATGATGGCTGACTCCGGTGCAAGAGGCAGCAAGGAACAGATCCGTCAATTAGCCGGAATGCGCGGTCTCATGGCAAAACCTCAGAAAAAGCTAACCGGAGGAACCGGAGAAATCATTGAATCTCCTATTACGGCCAACTTCAGAGAGGGTCTCTCGGTTCTCGAATACTTTATATCCACACACGGAGCTCGAAAAGGATTGGCCGATACAGCATTGAAAACGGCCGACGCGGGTTACATGACCCGGCGATTGGTCGATGTGGCTCAGGATGTCGTGGTCACGATAGAAGATTGTGGCACGATTATGGGACTTCATGTCGGAGATTTGAAGGAAGGCGAGGAAATTATAGAACCGCTGCGGGACCGAATCCTGGGTCGAGTCACTTCCGAAGATGTGTACGATCAGGAGAATGGAGAGGTGCTTGTTGAAGCGGGGACAGTGATTGATGAGGATACAGCAGATCTCATTGTCAATAAAGGCATTGATCTTGTGGGTATTCGTTCTGTGTTGACTTGTGAGGCCGAGCAGGGTGTCTGTATCAAATGTTACGGAAGGAATCTGGCCACCAATCGATCGGTCAATATTGGCGAATCCGTTGGTGTAATGGCCGCACAGTCCATTGGGGAACCCGGGACGCAGCTTACATTGCGTACATTCCATATCGGTGGAACTGCGAGCCGAATTGCTGCTGAATCTGAAGTAGTCTCAAAAGGAGACGGCATTGTCCAGTACGAAAATGTTCTGTCCGTAACACAACCCGACGGTGTCATCATTGCTTTGAGACGAAACGGTCAGATTAAAGTACTGGACGAAGACAACAGAATTATTTCAACTTTTACAGTGCCTTATGGCGCACATATACAGATTAAAGACGGAGAGCCGATTAAAAAAGGGCAAATCCTGTTCAAATGGGATCCCTATTCGGACACCATTCTGGCCAACACGGACGGGAAAATCAAATTTGTGGATATCAAAGAAAATGTAACTTATCGTGAAGAAGTGGATGAGTCCACAGGCCAGAGACAGAGGGTTATTACAGAAGCAAAGAATAAGGAATTGAGTCCGCATATCCTGATTCTCGATAAAGCGGGCAAAAAGATGGGTTCGTATATTATTCCGACGCGGTCCTATCTTCTGGTCAAAGACGGGGTTGAAGTAAAAGCCGGTGATGTTCTGGTCAAAATTCCCCGCGATATCAGCAAGACGCGTGATATTACAGGTGGTCTGCCGCGGGTGGCCGAGTTGTTTGAAGCACGAAGGCCCAAGGGCCCCGCAGTTGTCAGTGAGATAGACGGAACAGTAAAATTTGGTTCGATGCGCAGAGGTGTTCGTAAAGTTTTTGTGGTTTCGAAAAACGGCAAAGACAAGCGAACCTATTTGATTCCCTATGGGAAACATCTTCTGGTTCATGAAGGGGATATTGTGCAGGCAGGTGAAAAACTTTCCGAAGGTTCGGTTGCACCTCATGATATATTGGCTATTCTTGGCGCCAATAAAGTACAGGAATACCTTGTCAATGAAATCCAGGAAGTTTACAGGCTTCAGGGCGTTCGGATCAACGACAAACATATCGAAGTCATCGTACGGCAGATGCTTAAAAAAGTTCGGGTCGAAGATCCCGGAGATACGGATTTCCTGGAAAACGATGAAGTGGATCGCCAGGTTTTCCTGCGTGTAAACGACGAGATTTTGAATCATGTCGTCATCACCGAAAAGGGGAATTCGAAGCTGAGGGAGGGCGATGTCGTTGATAAAATGCGGCTGGATGCAATCAATGAAAAATTGACTCAGGATGGGAAAGAAACTGCATCGTTCAGGCCCGCGAAACCGGCTACATTTCATCCGTTGCTTCTCGGAATTACCAAAGCAGCTTTGGGAACCGATTCGTTTATTTCAGCTGCATCATTTCAGGAAACAACGCGCGTATTAACCGAGGCAGCAGTCAAGGGTCGGATCGACGGATTGATCGGATTGAAGGAAAATGTGATTATGGGAAATCTGATCCCTGCGGGAACAGGTCTTCGAACTTTTAAAAGATTACAAGTGTGGAAAAAAGAAGAAGAAGATACAGATAAAAAAGTTGTGAAGGATAAAGAAACAGTCAAATAGTTTTTCCTCCTGTGGTTCCCCCAGAGGGGATACAGGAATTGACTAAATTATTAAGGGAGGAAGTTTGCCAACACTGAATCAATTGGTCCGGCATGGACGCAAGAAGGTAACAAAGAAAACCAAGGCTCCGGCACTTGTCGATTGTCCTCAACGCCGTGGTGTTTGTACGAGAGTCTACACAACCACGCCCAAAAAACCGAATTCAGCTTTGAGGAAGGTGGCTCGTGTGAGGTTAACCAACGGATTTGAAGTGACGGCGTATGTGCCCGGTGAGGGGCATAATCTTCAGGAACACTCAATCGTTCTTATCCGCGGTGGACGTGTTAAGGATCTGCCAGGTGTCAGGTATCATATTATTCGCGGAACCTATGATACCAGCGGTGTGGAAGACAGGAATCAGGGAAGATCCAAATACGGTGTAAAAAGGAAAAAGTAATTAGGACTAAAAAATGCCAAGAAGAAGAAAAATTCAAAAACGACAAGTATTGCCAGATCCTGTTTATCAAAACACAGTGGTCACAAATTTTGTCAATGGTTTGATGAGAAAAGGCAAAAGAAGTGTGGCGGAGAATATCTTTTATTTCTCCATGGATTTGATTGAACAGAAAACAGGAGACAAAGGGATTGAGATTTTTGAGAAAGCTCTGGAAAATGTAAAACCCGTTCTTGAAGTCAAGTCAAGACGCGTCGGCGGAGCTACTTATCAGGTCCCTGTTGAAATCCGGCCGGACCGCCGAAAAGCGCTGGCAATAAGGTGGATCATCACATATGCAAAAGGCCGTTCAGAGAAAACCATGGCAGAACGGCTCGCAGCAGAGTTTATTGCTGCCGCGAATAATGAAGGGTCATCCGTGAAAAAGAAAATCGACACACATAAGATGGCCGAAGCCAATAAGGCATTTGCTCATTTCAGATGGTAAATGAGGTTGCTGATTTAATCGGATAGTTTATGCCCAGAGCGTACACATTAGAAAAAACCCGGAACATCGGCATTATGGCGCACATTGATGCCGGTAAAACAACAACGACAGAGCGTATTCTGTTCTATACGGGCAAGGTGCATCGAATGGGCGAAGTGCACGAGGGATCCGCAACCATGGACTGGATGGAACAGGAGAAAGAACGGGGAATCACAATTACATCGGCGGCGACCACATGTTTCTGGCGGGATCATCAGATTAATATTATAGATACTCCTGGCCATGTCGATTTTACGGTAGAAGTCGAAAGATCTCTTCGTGTTTTGGATGGAGCGATCGCTATCTTCTGTGCTGTCGGTGGTGTTGAACCTCAATCGGAAACGGTGTGGAGACAGGCCGATAAATACAATATTCCGAGAATTGCGTTTGTCAATAAAATGGATAGGATCGGAGCGGATTTTTTTAATGTCGTTAAAATGATCAAGGAGCGGTTGGGAAGTCATCCGGTTCCGATACAAATACCGATGGGATCGGGAGAATCATTCACAGGCATTATCGACCTGATTTCCATGAAAGCAATTATCTATAATGAATTGAAATTGGGTGCTACCTGGGAAGAGAGTGAAATTCCCAAGGAGCTTCAGGATAAAGCGAATCAGTACCGTCACGACCTTGTAGAGGCCGCCTCTGAATTTGATGATATCCTTATGGAAAAATATATAGAAGGAATCGATCCTTCCCCGGAAGAACTTTTAAGAGCCCTGAGACAGGGAACCCTGGATATCGGATTGGTACCGGTTCTCTGCGGAGCAGCTTTCAAGAACAAAGGTATCCAGCGTCTGCTTGATGCAGTCGTCAATTTTCTGCCTTCTCCCCTGGATGTTCCGGATGTGGAGGGGATTGATCCGAAACGGGAAAAGAAAATCACCAGGAAACCGACCGATGATGAACCGTTTGCTGCTCTGGCCTTTAAGATTATGTCAGATCCCTATGTCGGGCAGCTGACCTATTTCCGCGTCTATTCGGGCAGGGCCTCGAGTAAAACCTTTGTTCTCAATCCGAGAGAGGAACGGAAGGAACGGCTGAATCGAATTCTTCAAATTCATGCGAACAAACGCGAAGATAGAGATGAAGTTTACTGCGGAGATATAGTAGCGGCCGTTGGACTGCGTTACACAAAAACCGGTGACACGCTCTGCGATCCGAAACATCCGATTCTTCTTGAATCGATGAACTTCCCGGAACCCGTGATTTCAGTTGCGATTGAACCAAAAACAAAAGCCGATGAGGATCGCCTGTCCGAATCCCTTTCCAGATTGATGGTTGAGGATCCGACTTTTAAAGTGCGGGTTGATGAAGAGACCGGACAGACCATTATTTCGGGAATGGGAGAGCTCCATCTTGAAATCGTGGTTGATCGTTTGTTCAGGGAATTTAAAGTCAAGGCTAATGTGGGCCGACCTCAGGTTGCTTACAAGGAAGCGATTACAAAGTCGGTTCAGTCTGAAGGGAGATTCATACGGCAGACGGGTGGTAAGGGACAATACGGACATGTTGTCATCCAGATGGAACCGGCTCCTCGCGGGACAGGATATCTATTTGAAAATAAACTTGTCGGTGGCATTATCCCGAAGGAATATATTAATCCAATATCCCAGGGGATCAAACAGGCAATGAGTAGCGGTATTGTGGCGGGCTATCCCGTAATTGATGTGAAAGTATCGCTGATCGATGGTTCTTTTCATCCTGTGGATTCTTCAGAAATGTCTTTTAAAATAGCGGGTTCAATGGCTTTTCTGGATGGTCTGAAAAAAGCCAATCCAGTGCTTTTGGAGCCCACAATGAAAATAGAAGTAGTTGTACCGGAAGAATATCTTGGAGAAGTGTTGGGAGACCTCAATGGCCGGCGGGCTCAAATCGGAGGAATACATGCCCGGAAAGATGCTCAGGTTGTTGTGGCCAAAGTTCCTCTGAGTGAAATGTTTGGATACGCAACGGATATGCGTTCGCGAACACAGGGGAGAGCGGTTTATACAATGCAATTTTCGCATTATCAGGAAGTTTCAACAGCGGAATCAAATAAAATTTTGCAAAAAGTGAGAGGCTTTGTTTAATAAAAATAGTTTAGGAGGATTCAATGTCAAAGGCCAAATTTGAGCGTACGAAGCCGCACGTAAATATAGGAACAATTG
>CAZTZL010000069.1:0-14612 GCA_964617625.1 uncultured bacterium | reverse complement strand
TTCCGCATCCTTGAAACCCGGCAGTTCCAAATCTTTTTCGGACAATTTCAGGTCATCCTTCGGAAGGCGCCAGTCGATATGCAGACCGGGATCATTGTAGCGGATACCCCGTTCGTGATCTTTGGAATAATAATTATCCACTTTATACAAAAAGACGGCTGTTTCGCTCAGAACGACATACCCATGTGCAAATCCTTTGGGAATCAAGAGCTGCTTTTTATTCTCCCCGCTCAACTCCTCAGCAACGTATTTTCCAAAATGAGGTGAATGCTTGCGGATATCCACAGCGACATCTAACACACGGCCCTGTATCACCCTCACCAGTTTGGACTGGGCAAAGGGTTCGACCTGGTAATGCAGGCCCCGTATGACGCCGTACTGACTGCACGCTTCGTTGTCCTGGACAAAGACGAGTTTTGATAGAGCGGATTCAAAACGGGCCGCGTTGTAGCTTTCAAAAAAATATCCGCGGTCATCGCGAAACACGTCCGGTTCAATGAGAACCACATCCGGAATGGCTGTCCGTGAAATTTTCATGTCGATACTAATTTAATCCTTTATGCAGAATTGTAAATATAACAACACCTGTCATTTCGATCCCGATTCTCCATTAAAAAATAGTATAGAATATCGGGAGAGAAATCTAATAGTGGTATATGCTAAAAGATTTCTCACCCCGAAATACCGGGGTTCGAAATGACATGTTTATAATTATATTAAAAAACCTGACCATAATACGTCAACTGGTTTGATCGCTTGATTTGAACAATTCTTTTGTTCTCTGGTAATCCTCTTCAAAATCAATCTCGCACCAGGGCAGGCCGTCCGTCGGAATACATCCGACATGCGCTTTTTTAAGATCGATCAATTCCTGAATGGCATGTTCGAAAAACGACTGAAACCGGTTTTCTTCCATGGCTTTGACGACCACCGCTTTTAAATCTTTCAGAACACGCGACCGGATTTTCGTCACTCCGATAAATTCGCCGTCCGCTGTATCGGAAGACATTTCTTTGTTGATTTCCACTACCGCATCGTTGACAATCTTCACCTTCATGTCTTCTTCTTTGCAGGTTTTGAAATCAATCGGCAGAACAATATCCTGTTCGGCAGCGATCAGATTTTCAAATATTTTTTCATGAAAAATGGTATCCGCGTGCAGATAAAGAAAATCATCATGCAGCAGGTGCTGGGCGCACCAGAAGGAGACCAGCACATTGGTGGTCATGTAAAAAGGATTGAATGCAAACGTCACATCCTGTGACGCAAAATCTGTCTCGAATCTGTTTTTTTGATAGCCGGTGACAATAATAATATCTTTAATCCCGATTCTTCTGATAAGACGCAATTGTCTTTCGATCAATGTTTCGCCGTTGATTGTTAAATAGGATTTCGGTTTTCCATTTGTGATTTGTTCCAGACGGCGTCCGTAGCCGGCCGCCATGATGATTGCCTGCATTCAATTCTCCTTTACCACGATTCCTGATAGATTTTCAGAACAGCTTCCTTTGAAGTGTCGCCCGGATCCAGGGTCAGATTGCCCTCGATTTCATCCACCAGTTGTGCGCACATTCCCTGCGGCAAACCGAAATCGCGCATCCGGTGATTGACTTCTATTGTTTTCATAAACGATTCGATTCTCTCGGTGATCGAATTTGCTTTTTCTTCCATCGATGCATTTTTTGTGAACGGCTCTCCCGGCAAAACCTCGGCGATCTGCGCAAACTGCTCCACAACATAAGGAACCGTCCGCCTGCACCACGCTTGATACAGCGATGCCAGGCCGCGTGCATGGCTGCAGTTGGTATGTGCGCCAAGGGGGTACTGCATCCGGTGTGGAAGACAGGTGCTGGAATTGGCCAGATTGATCCCGCCCAGCGTGCTGGCCAGCATCAGTTTCCTGCGCGCTTCACGATCCTGTCCATTTTTTATAACCCTCGGCAAAAAGACCGCAACTGTTTTAACGGAATATTCAGAAAACAAAACCGTAATGGGATTTGCCTTCTTTGATATCATGGTTTCAATAGCGTGGGTCAAAATATCAAAACCGGTCTCAGCCGTGATGTGCCGGGGTAGTGAATAGGTCAGTTCAGGATCGACGATAGCGAGACGCGGAAACAAGGCTTCCCCGCGCAGTCCTGTTTTTCTTTTTCCCTCGACATCGGTAATGATGGCTCCCTTGCTCATTTCAGAACCGGTGCCGGCTGTCGTCGGAACCGCGATGATGGGCAGTGTGGATCCGGGCGCCGGAATGCCCTGACGGATAAAATGTTCGACCGGCTCTCCTCCCGGAATACAGGCGGCAATGGCTTTTGCCGCATCCATTACGCTTCCCCCGCCTATACCCATAACAGCCTGTATTCTCTTTTCTATTCCAAGCTGTACAGCTTCATTGATCTCATCCGATTTTGGGTTGGAAGTAATATTTGAGCAATGCGTCAAATCGAGGTGTTTTAAGGCGGTTTTAATCTTCGCCAGTGCGCCGCTTTTTTCCGCGGCCTGTTTATCGGTCACCAGAAGAATCTTTTCCGCAAAGTTAAGGTGCCTGGAAATATTATTGATTTCCCCCTCGCCGAAAACAAGCTTCGTGGGAGCTAAAAATTCCATCCGGTACAGATCTTCTTCATTCATCATAAGTTGTCAATTCTTTCTATTTTTTCAAAATAGGCTTCGGATACCAGCTTTTGCCTTTTCAAATAAACGGGTTTTAGTATTTGATAAACTTCTTTGTACAATTCAAAAAACTTACTGTACAACTCCATGTTATCGGCATTCGGGATGACAACCTCACGGGTCCTTACGATTTTTGTGGCTTCTGTTAGAGATGAAAATAACCGGATACTGATACCGGCCAAAATAAACGCGCCAAGCGATGTCGTTTCAAATTCATCGACGAGTTGCACTTCTTTGCCGAAAATATCCGCTTTGATCTGGGCAATGAGTTTGATGCGGGCAAGCCCGCCTGAGAACCTGACCGTCTTGACATGAATGCCTTGAGATTCAATCGATTCCATCAGCTGAAAAATAGAATATCCGACACTCTCAAAAACAGCCCGAATCAGTTCTTTCCGGGTATGAGATCTTTCCAGGCCAAAAAACACACCGCGCGCCGATGTATCCCATAAAGGGGCCCTTTCTCCCAGCAAGTAGGGCAGGAAAATGATCCCGTGGCCGCCGGGCAAACTTTCTTTGGCTTCATTCTCCATGGCTTCATAAGGATATTTATCATCCCGGTAAAAACATTGTTTGACCCATTCAATTAAACCTCCACCCATATTATTTGAACCGCCGATGATAAAAATATCTTGGGTGGGTTCATACTGGGTGTATATCTGCGTATTGATTCTTTCCGGCCTCTTTTTTGTTAATACCCTTAAAGAGGAAATGGTGCCGGACACATCACAGGCTTCCCCTTCATCGGATACACCCGAACCAAAAAAAGCGCATATGGCATCATACGTGGTTAAAATCACCTTGATTTCTCTGTTGGCAGGAAATGAGATCCGGCTTTTAAATTCTGTCGATACGGGGCCGATCTCACTGCCGATATTTTTAACCGGGGGCAGTGTTTCCTCGGGAATTTGAAGGCCTTTCAATAAGGCACCCGGATAGCTTTTCTTTTTAGAATCGTAATAAAATTTTTCCGCATTGAGCACATCGGTGACGACGATTTGGGTCATTCGATGAATAAGAAAATCATTGGGAGACAGAAAATATTTTGTTTGGGAAAACAATTCCGGTTCATGTTTTTGCATCCACATGATTTTTGGAATCATCAAAGACGGCTGTGCGGAAACATTGGGATTCTCTTCCTGAAGGGATTGGAATTCACTCATTTTCTTTAGCTGTTCTGCCTGCGGAACCGCACGCCTGTCCGATACCATAATGCTGCTCGAGACAGACTGTCCGGCACCGTTGACAGGCACCAGGCAGGAAGAGGAAGAAGTAACTGTGATATATTGTACTGATTTTTTTATTTCACTCTCCTGAACAGCTTCCCGTATGACTTCTATCCCTTTTTGCCACCACTCCTCGGGATCCTGTTCAACCTGTTCTCCGTGTAAAAAAGTATTAACCGGCCTGGAAACGGATTTTAATTTTTGGCCTTTTTCATTAAACACAATGGCCCGGATACTCTTGAGCCCTAAATTTAAAATCAATATCATTATTTTTTCCCTGTAAATAATTTGATCTTTTTGATGACGAGCTGTTTGATTTCTTCAATTGTATATTTTGAAAACGCGACAAAATTAAAGTTTTTATTATCCGCTATGTATTTTTGAAAAGAACTTGAATACCCTTCCTTGATCTCGGTCGAAATATTAATCTTTTTAATGCCGAGATCGATTGCATGGAGAATGTCCTGATCTGAAAGTCCGGTCCCTCCGTGAAGGACAAGAGGCTGATCCGGGACAATCCTGTGAATCTTTTCCAATAAATTAAAATCCAGCACACCCTCGGCATTTTCATAATGCCCGTGCTTGTTCCCGATGCCGACCGCCAAAAAATCGACTTTGGTTTCGCTGATGTATCGAAGTACTTCATCCACCTTTACCTTGTTGGAACCGCTGCCTTTCAATCCGTCTTCCTCTCCCAAAATTTGACCCAATTCTCCTTCCGCAATAAGATGATGATTGTGCGCTTTTTCAACAACTTCTTTTGTCAAATTGATGTTCTCTTCAAGCGGCAAGTGAGATGCATCGATCATGACCGAATCCCATCCGGCTTTAATACACTGTTCAATCAATTGTAGATCAATGCAATGGTCAAGATGAATTTTGAACAAATCACGGTCTAAATCACGGGTAGCCAAAGAGATCAGTTCAAACAATTTTTCAGGAGACCAGTATTTAACAACAGAAGAAGAAGTCTGCAAAAAAATACATTCGTTTTCGCTGGATGCAGCTTCCGCGACACCGCGAATGGTCTCATAATTAAATATGTTAAAAGCGCCAAAGACTTCTTTCATAAATATTTCATTTCAAATTTTTAACAGAAAAACGGTTTAATCCTGAAATAGAAAACAATTTCATAATTTGAATACAGCTCCGCCATTTCAGTCCCAAAAATGAACATTACTGATTAAACAGAACAATTATATTTTACTAAAACTAATGTTGAAAACCAAAACTTATATTTTAAATATCACGTACCAATCGGCTCATTTTTAGTTGAGTGGTCTGACATCCGACCTGGCAACACATACACGCAGTGCCTGATTGATGGACGGCACTGAGACAATGAGGCGGCTCCGCCCCTGAATTTCCATGAGTCTTCCCTCAATCCCCAGCAAAGGCCCCCGGACAATCGACACCCGGTCTCCGACAGACATCGCATCGCACGGTTCCACGCATTCGCCCTCTTTCAAAATGCGTTTGATGCGGTCGATTTCATCTTCGGGGACAATGGCCGGTTTTCCCTCAAATTCCACCATGCGCACCACACCGGCTGTCTGGAGAGAACGATACCGTTCGATTGAATTGCTCTGGATAAAAACATACCCGCGAAAAAGCGGCTCGTCCACCCATTTTTTACGATCGCTCCACTGCCTCAAAATTCGCATCATGGGAAGGTATGCCGGAATTCCCTTTTTCTGGATTTCATCTGCAACCCGTTTTTCATAACGGGACCGTGTATAGAGCGCATGCCAGTGTCTTTGTGTTTTATCTTCCGGTGAACAGTTCATGTATTCTTTTTCTCTTCCCGAACCAATATCGTCAAGCCTTGAATCTTGTTCTGTAAACGTCTGATTCTATACTGGTTAAAATTTTCTGAACAGGATCAATAATTATATTAGGTCATTCCTCGATTTTCAAATATACGCTGAAATTAATAATATATAAATAAAACACATGGATAAAATAAAAAAATAAAATCATCAGTATTCGGCTAAAATAAATTACCTATAAACTTGTAAATTTTCATATAGCACTTAAATTATATTCTGTTCTTTTCTTTAAAGAAAAGAACCAAAAGAATCGGCCTTTTTGCAATGCCTAATTTTGTATAATCTCTTAAAGATAAAACCTCTAGAGTATATCCACCCGACAACTCCCCTTCGCTATTCCGCATTTTGCGGAATAATGCCCACCCATACGTTAATATCTTGAAATATCAGAATCCCCTAGCCGCAAAAAGGCCAGACTAAAAATCACTTTTTTCTCGGCATTCGAAAAATCTCCGTCTCGGAAAATGACGGTAAGTTCACGTCCGTTCTGCTTTTCGGAACGGGAAGGAATTGTTGTCTGAATCCCGCTTCAATAATTTATAAAAACAATTGGCAGTAGCGGGAAGAGTTCAATTCCTTCAGTGAACAAACCGGCATTTTTAGGAGATCTTTCGTCAGCCGAGTGTTTTTTGAGCCACTTTTTTCCAAAAAAAGTGGCATACCAAAATAAGAGTGAACTATGTAAACTTTTACTCTCACAATAATATCTAGTTAAAACTTTAATAATTCCAATTATTTTCTTAACCGAATACTAATGATGTAAAAAATTAGTTTCGCACCTTTATTTTCGTATTTCGAATTTTACTGCTGCTTTTTCGATAACTTTAATTATTGTTATAATTTAAAATAGATTGTAATGTAATATTTTAACGATCAATATGCAACGATTTTTTTGCGTTTTTATGCATCAAACTTATTTGAAACATTCAACTTAACCTTTAAAAGAATAATACAATCAACTTTCTTTCTGAATGATGTTTGCCCGTTGAAAATATTCCAAAATTTTCTCCACGGATTCATCCACGGACAGTTTGTCGGTTTCAAGCAAAATTTCGGGCTGCTCCGGTTCTTCGTACGGTGCGGAAATTCCGGTAAATTCCGGGATGATCCCTTCCCTGGCCTTTTTATACAGTCCCTTCGGATCCCGGGATTCACAAACCTCGAGAGATGCTTTAACATAGACCTCGACAAATTCTCCTTCATTATTCAGTTTTCGTGCCAGATCGCGGTCCTTCCGGTAAGGTGAAATGAACGAAGTGATTGCGATCATTCCGGCCTCGGCAAACAGATGAGCCACTTCCCCGATTCGCCGGATATTTTCTTCCCGATCTTCGGGTGAAAATCCCAGATCGCCGTTGAGTCCGTGGCGTATGTTGTCCCCGTCAAGAATAAAAGCCTGGCATCCCATTTCAAAAAGCTTTCCCTGAAGTACCGTGGCGATGGTAGATTTCCCGCAGGCGGACAAACCCGTAAGCCACAGGACAACGCCCCTGTGCCGGTTCCGTTTCTCCCGGTCCTGTTTTTTTATTCCGGTATCGTGCCAGATCACATTGGAGCTTTTCTGTTTCTCAGGATTATCCTCTTTTTTATTTTTATAAAAATCTTTTAAAATATCCGCCACGCATTTACGCATGATCCGCTGATCCACATCTTCCCCGTTTTCAAGCTTCCGGCGGACTTCCTTGCCTGAAATGAAAACCGTGTGATACCCTTTCGGCTGATATTCATCGATCAACCCGACCCGGTTGATCTCCTCAAAATAGGCCGCAAATCCAACCTTCGCAGGCTGAATGAGAAGCTCTCCGTGAAGCTGATCGAATTTATCGTGGGCATCGAAATCTCCCCAGATTGCCGATCCGTCATCATAGGGCGCATCGGCATGTTTCCGGCCGATGACAATATCGGTGAATCCGTAATTCTGGCGGTAGATCGAATGCATGATGGCTTCCTTGGGTCCCGCATAGAACATCTTCATGTCCAGACCGATTAACAGCAAATGGTCTTCAAAATCGAGCTGTTTTTCTTTCCAGAGATCCGTATCAAAATCGCCCTCTCCAAATACACGCGCTTCGAGCATGGCTTCGTAGGTGCGCATCCGGATATCCGCCGGAACGTCGTCGGATTTGGTGGCACCGACCAGAGGATTGAGCACGGCGCCCGTGAAATATCCCTGCCGGGTTAAATTTTCAACAGACCAGATGAGTGCATATTCGTGGGCCCGGTGAAGCGCATTCCGGGTCTGAAAGGCCGCGACCCGTTCCCATCCGCGCCTGATAAAAAGTGCGCGGGTTTCAAGGGGCGTCAGCATGTATTTCCCGAAACCGGGATCTCTTGGTTGAGGCAGCGCCCAGATTCTGCCTCCCAGCAGATAATCTCTCGTGTCATCATTGAATATACGCGCACCGGGATGATCCTTCCGATCGGTTCCATAAACCGACCGATTGTACCGATCTTTGTCAAAAGGATAAATATCTGAAATTTCAAGAAGCCCGATGATCTCATTCCGGATATTTTTAACAGCAACGGTCTCACCTTTTTTCAACCGGTCTGCATCCTTTTTTGAAGCGGGAAAAGCGATTGGAATCGTCCATGCATATTTTTTCCCGTTCCGTTCGATGATTTCTTTTTCAAGCACCCGATGAAATTCATCCGAATCCATCGGTCCTTCCAGAGGCGACAGCGCGCCATCGGCTATCCGGTAAAAAATTGAAAGATCCGCGTCGCTGATTTCATAGGTTTTCATCTGTCTAATTTCGGATAATATTGTATCCTTTTCCATTTCAGGAAGCAGTCGGCATACCAGTCCGTTTCCGCCGTGGGGTTCAAATGACATCCATTCCTCCTACGTGTAATAAACGATATAAATCATGATCATTCCTATGATTCCGACAAACAGATTCATCGGAATCCCTATTTTTAAAAAATCTTTGAATCGATACCCCCCGGGCCCGTAGACCATCATATTGGTCTGATAACCAATCGGGGTGGCAAAACTGGTCGAGGCGGCAATGGCCACTGTAATCAAAAAGGGCCTCGGGTCCACACCGGCCTGCCGCGCCGTTGTGAGCGCGATGGGGAAAATCAAAGCGGCGGCCGCATTATTCGTGATCACCGCCGTATAAGAACTCGTCATGAGATAAATAATGGGCAGCAGTGCCCACACGCCGAGCGAACCCGCAAGAAGAATCAAACGATCCGCCAGGAAAGGAGCGAGTCCCGAATTGTCGATTCCCCTGGCAATCCCGAATGCCGAGGCAATAATGAGAAGAATTTTCCATTCGACACTGTTTCTTGCATCCTGGGGAGAAATGCACCGTGTGACAATCAAAAGTAAAGAAGCCAGACAAACTGCCGCCAGAATGGGGATCACTCCCAGGGCCATGCACAGAATCATGCCAAGAAGCACGAGCAGGGAAAAATTCGACTGCCACTGCGGTTTCGAAGGAATTTCAGCCGATTTGGATACCAGATGAAAATCCCTGGAGTGATACCACCGCTGAAAAAAATCATGCTTTGCCAGAACAAGCAGCGTATCTCCTGCACGGAAAACCACGTCGCCGATTTTTTTCCGGATTCTTTCCCCGCTCCGGTGAATAGCAATAATCACCGCATCGTATCCGCTTCGGAAATTGCTTTCCCGGACATTTTTTCCGATCAGCGGGGAATTCGGGGAAATCACCACCTCAAAACTTCCCAGTGTATCGGAATCGTAATGTTTCAGATCGAGTGTCGTGTCTTTCAACAAAGTTAATCCGGGCGTGCGCTGCAGTTCCATGATGGTCTCGGGCAGACCCGTAAAAAAGAGCCGGTCACCCGGCATGATCTTTTCATCATGACCCACGGGAGTGAGGATCGTGTGGTTCCGTTCGATCTGAAAAAGAAAAAGCCCTCTCAAATGTCTTAAACCGGCTTCTCTGATGGTCCTGCCGATAAATTGATAATCGGCACTGACTTTCATGGCAATGACAAATTCACGGGTTTTCTCACTCAGCTGCACCATCGGCTCTTTTCTCTCCGGCAGCAAGCGGTGGCCGACAAAGACGAGAGCGGTCAGCCCCATTAAAGCCACCGGCACGCCCACTTTTGAAATTTCGAAAAACGTCATTCCTTTCAAGCCATTCTCCAGCATCAGACCGTGGACCACGAGATTGGTGCTGGTTCCGATCAATGTGCAGACGCCACCCAAAATCGCTGCATAGGAAAGCGGAATAAGAAATTTGGATACCGAATAATCATTCCGCTTGGCCCAGGTTCTGACAACCGGAATCAGCATGGCCACAATGGGCGTATTGTTAAAAAAAGCGGAAAACGCGGAAACCGGAAACAGCAGTCTCAGCAATTTTTTGGTGATCCCGCCTTTGCCTCCAAGCAGAGCCTGACCCAGCCGGTTCAACACACCGGTCTTCTGAAGGGCGGCAGCCACAATAAATAGAAAGGCGATCGTCAGCATTCCCTGATTGGAAAAACCGGCAAATGCCTCCTGTAAAGTGATCACGCGTCCGAGAACCATGAGCAGCAGTGTTGAAAAAATAATAAGATCGGCTTCAAGGACTTCTTTGAAGAGTGCCACCGTCATGAGAACAAGCAGAACAGACGTATAAATAAATTTGAAATCAATCCATTCCAATGTCAATTCATCCGAAATTTCATTTTTCTACGTTTTCATTTGAACAGCTTCAACCGATGAAACGAGAAATGAAGCGTTCAGCAGGTTTTCTTTGTTGTATTCCAAATGATAAACCATGGCCCCGGCGCATTCGGCAATGACATGACCTGCTCCCGTATCCCATTCCCACGTTGGCCCGTGACGGTAATAGACATGCGCCCGGCCTTCCGCGACCATGCAGAATTTCAGTGCGCTGCCCACCGACACCGAATCCGAAATTTGATATCGATTGAAAAAAGCTTCCTCTTCATCGGTTGCATGAGACCGGCTTTTTACGGCAATTAATCCGTTCTGTGGTTTTGAATCGACTCGGATCTTTTCCGGAGCATTTCCTGAGGATTGTTTGAATGCACCTTCTCCCTTCTGCGCGAAATACAGCACATCCAGAGCAGGCGCTGCCATTACACCAAGAACAGGCCGGTGTTTCTCAATCAGGGCAATATTGACTGTAAATTCACCATTGCGGCGGATAAACTCCTTGGTTCCGTCCAGCGGATCCACCAGCCAGAAAACGGGCCAGTTTTTTCTTTCTGAATAGGGAGTGGATTTTCCTTCTTCGGATAACACAGGGATTCCCGGATACAGCTTTTTGAGTTCCTGTTGGATAATTTCGTGTGAAGCTTTATCGGCCATAGTCAGTGGTGAATGATCCGCTTTTGTTTCAATTTGAAAATCCTCTTCTCCGTAAATCTCCATAATTATTTCTCCGGCTTTCAATGCGACCGGCACCACTTTTTGTATATCGATATTCAAAATGCAACCTTCCCTTAAATATCAGACAATTTCAAGTATTCTTGATGAAAGCCCTGCTTGATTCTTTCTTCGCGATTGCGGATCAACCTGTTTGAATGTTATGCAAAAGCCTGTACGCTTTGGGAACCATTTGCAGCGCGGCCTCGATGATTTGCTCTATATTCCCGTAAGAAGTTTCCGGAGCAATCAATGAAGCCACTGCCTCTCTTAACCGGAGAAGCTCCCTCAGTTTCATTTTCCATTTCGGATCATCTGCCATATAATCGAGAAGAATCAACGCACGGTATAAATGATTGACCGCTGTTTTGGAGTCAACAAAAGATAAATTCTTTGCCTTCTCCAGATCCGATACCATATTCAAAATCTGGACGTCCTCCGAAAAGGAGGCATATCGCGTCGAGAGATGATTATACCAATTTTTCATCCGGCCCCAGGATTAAATTCTCAACAATCTGTTGAATTCTTTCCCTCAAATCCGGATTTTTCAATTCCATTGAGGGATTGTCTTGCCGCGGCCGGATATTGATCAATGCCGAATACTCGATTCTGTTATCGCTGGATAGCCAGGGATAGAAATTGATCCCCCAAATATCCTCGGATCGTGATCCTTTTTCGATCAGCCTCTGTTCCGCATCCGCATGAAGTTCTCCGCCGATCCCCACTATTTTTTTCTCAACATCCACAGTAACCTTTACCATATCCCCGAACCAGAAACTGCATGATTCATTTAATTGTAAATGAGTAATTTTTTTATCAGTTAGAATGATGTTTGGAAAAGACACCATAAAATCCATATTAGATGAAAGCCTTCCACAGGGGAAGGCTGTTTACAGTACCGTATTTCAAATTGGATACAATATAAAAAATCGCAATGAAACAACTCCCGGGACGCTTTTAATAGTACAACAGGTGTTTATAATCCGTCCGTATCAATATAAATAAATTGTCAATTTTAGTCAACCATTTACTTTTGACACGATAAAGTCATTAAAAATGAATTGGATACATATTTTAAAAATACTGAATCCGGAATGGATTCATAAAATTTCCAAAACGATAAATTGCCCTATACAATTTAAGATATTATAACTTAGAAATAGTAATTGACTTTTTTCTTCTTTATTTATACATTAAAAGCCTATCTGAAAAAAGATTAATATATTTTTCAGAAGTTCAGAAAAACCAAAACAGGATCTTTTCCAACAGACAGAATTAATTGAATGTTAGTATCATGAAATAAATTTCTGGAATTGAAAATGCGCAAACTTCTGGTCACGGGCGGTGCCGGTTTTATCGGCAGTAATTTTATTCGATACATGCTGAATAAACACGATGATGTAACCATTACCAATCTGGATAAACTCACTTACGCCGGAAATCCGGACAATTTAAAGGATTTCGAAAAAGATGACCGGTACCGGTTTTCCCGGGGAGACATCTGCGACGCGTCGGTTGTAGATTCAGTGGCCAAAAATGCCGATGTTATCATTAACTTTGCCGCAGAGAGCCATGTAGACCGCTCCATCGGCAGTCCGGATGATTTCATCAAAACCGATATCTTCGGCTGTTTCATCCTTTTAGAAGCGGCAAGAAAATACGGTGTTGAACGCTTTGTTCAGATTAGTACGGACGAAGTTTATGGCAGCATCGAAAACGGTCTTTTTAAAGAAACCGATCCCCTCATGCCGTCCAGCCCCTATTCAGCATCCAAGTCTGGCGCGGACCGTCTGGTTTACAGTTACCATGTCACCTATAACCTTCCCGTGGTGATCCCGAGAAGTTCGAATAATTTCGGACCCTATCAATATCCGGAAAAATTGATTTCACTTTTTGTGACCAATGCTCTGGATGACCAGCATCTTCCGATATACGGGGATGGCAAAAATATTCGGGACTGGCTCTATGTTTTGGATAACTGTGAAGCCATTGACCTCATTATGGAAAAAGGAAAAGACGGTGAGGCATACAATGTCGGTGCGGGCAATGAAAAAACCAATCTCGAAATTACAGAGCTGATTCTCCGAAATACCCGGAAACCGAAAGACCTGATGACTTTTATTGAGGACCGGAAAGGACATGACCGCCGATACGCTCTGGATACAAATAAAATACAAAAATTAGGCTGGAAACCGCGTCACGAATTCAAACAGGCACTTGCAGAAACCGTCGAATGGTACAGAGACAACCGCTGGTGGTGGGAAAAGTTGAAAAGCGGCGAGTACCTAAAATACTACAAGAATCATTACAAGCGTGAACTGCAATAAATCATTGCATGAGGACTGAAGTGAATTTAAAACAAAAAATCGAAAATAAGGAAGTTCAAATCGGTGTGATCGGACTCGGATATGTCGGACTGCCCCTTGTGCTTGAATTCATTGATGCAGGATTCCACTGCATCGGTTTCGATATCGATGAAAAAAAAGTCGACCTGCTGAACGCAAGAAAATCCTATATTAAACATATTTCCGGGGAACGGATCAAAAAAATCACGGAATCCGGAAGTTTCGAGGCGACAACGGATTTTTCCCGTCTTTCGGAAACTGACTGCATTATCGTGGCAGTACCCACGCCGCTTGATAAGTACAGACAACCGGATCTGAGCTATATTGTCAATACCTCGGAAACGGTTTCAAAATATCTGCGAAAAGGGCATCTTGTGGTTCTGGAAAGCTCCACATGGCCGGGGACCACCGAAGAAGTGATGCGTCCCATTCTTGAAAAATCAGGACTCGCTTACGGTAAGGATTTTTACCTGGCATTCAGCCCGGAGCGGGAAGATCCCAACAATCCGAAATTCACGACGAAAACAATTCCCAAGGTTGTAGGTGCCAATGACAGATACACAAGAGATTGCGCGGTTGCGCTTTACAATGCCGTGATTGACCAGACCGTTCCTGTCTCCTCCAGTCAGGCAGCAGAGGCGACCAAACTGCTGGAAAATATATTCCGGAGCGTGAACATCGCATTGGTCAATGAAATGAAAATGATTCTCGATCGGATGGATATAAACATTTGGGAAGTGATCGAAGCGGCCAGCACCAAACCGTTCGGATTCATGCCGTTCTATCCCGGACCCGGATTGGGAGGACACTGCATTCCCATCGATCCCTTTTACCTGACCTGGAAAGCCAAAGAGTACGATATGCCGACCCGGTTCATCGAACTGGCCGGAGAGATTAACACACAGATGCCCTACTGGGTTGTTCAGAAAACGATAGAAGCGCTGAACGAACAAGGTAAAAGCATCAAAGGAGCGAAAATCCTGATACTTGGTGCTGCTTATAAAAAAGACATCGACGACATGCGCGAAAGCCCGACACTGAAGCTCATCGAAATTCTGGACAGCAAAGGCGCAAAAGTGGATTACAACGATCCGTATATTCCTGTCATGCCAAAAGTAAGAAAGTACCGTTTTGAAATGATAAGTGTGGAATTAACACCTGAAAATTTAAAACAATACGATGC
>CAZTZL010000068.1:0-14622 GCA_964617625.1 uncultured bacterium | reverse complement strand
TACGTCTGCATCCTTCCGCCTGTCGTGTCAGTGGTCATGATGGTGTGGCCTGCAGGCACCTGAATATGTATCCTTCCGGAATCATCACTCGTGACCTCAAGGCCGTTTAGCATTGCCCTGACATTGTCAGCGTAAGCCTTTGTCACAGGGTCCTTGAATGTCCCTGTCAAGTCAGCCTCAGGCGTCACAGTCGTCCTGAATGTGGTCTCATTGGAAGCCCCTTCAGGGTCTGTCACCCTGACAGTCACGTCAGAATAGCCTGAGCTGTCTGCCGCAAGGTGTGTTATTTTCAGGAACTTTCCATCAACGATTTCATAATTGACAAGGTTTGGATTGCTCTGGCTAACGATCTCGTACGTGTGAATTGTATCGTCATCGACAGTGACCTTTTCAAGATCGATTGCGCTGTCGGGAAGCTGGTCTTCTGTCAGGAAAATGTCTTCAAGGTTCAGCTGCGGTGTTTCATTCGGCTGCATTTTGGGGTTCAGAGAATAGACGATTCTTGTGTTTTCCTCAGTCAACCGCACGGTATCGATTAACGTTGCGTAGATACTGTCTTCCGGAATGGTAACAACGTAAGGCTCCCCATCATCACTGCTTTTAGTCAGGCCCGTATCAAGCGAAAGCGGCTGAACCGAGCCCTCAAAACCGCCTCCGCCAAGATTGGTCATTTTCATCACAGCCCGTTTTCCGGCGGAAATCAGTTCCACGATATACACGCCGGATGCAGCGAGAGTGCCATCGTTGTCGTGTCCGCCCCAGATGACCCGATATTTTCCTGGTTGCAGGGCTTGATTCACCAGTGTTCTGACCAGCCGGCCGGAGATATCGTAGACTTTTATTTTGACATCTCCTGTTTCCTGTATGCAGAAGGGAATCACAGTGGAGGGATTCCAGGGATTTGGATAATTGGGCGAAAGGCCGAATGTAACCGGACCGGATGCCTCTGATTCTCCAACAGAAGTGACCACATCCTCGAAAACAGCGATCCCCTGCGGATCAGTCACAGCCGTTTGATGATAGATCGCAGGATTGTCCAGATGGGTCAGAGAAACGGTCTTGCCGGGAATTGGTTCCTGAGTGAGTGAATCCCTGAGTATAATCTCAAGCCGGTCAATAGATTCAGGTTCCGCCTGAAGCAGCATGGGAAGGATTAAAAAAAACCAAAATTTCTTTATAATGTTACGCATGTCGATTTTCATCTACCTGAAAGCTCAGAGCCTTCGGGAAGGTTTTTAAATCCTCTGCAATGCCCGGTGGCCGATATCCCGCCGGTAATAGGCCATATCGAATGTGATTTTTCCGACTGCCTCATACACCTTTTTAATGGCGGATTGGATTGTGTTATCCACGGCAGTTACACCTAAAACCCGCCCGCCAGACGTAACAATATCCCCATTTTTAATTGTTGTCCCGGCATGAAAAACCATAATATCGCTTTGAACTTTGTCAAGCCCGTGAATGACTTTCTCCTTCTCGTAACTGCCCGGATATCCGCCCGACGCCATGACCACACAAACGGCAGCCTGATTCTTTATTTTAATTGAATCTTCGCTCAATCGTCCTTCGAGACATTCCTGAATTAGAACCACCAAATCCGTTTCAATCAGTGGAAGAATGGCCTGAATTTCCGGATCTCCGAAACGGCAGTTAAATTCAAGCACTTTGGGCCCTTCCCGTGTAAGCATCAACCCAGCGTAAAGCACGCCGCGATAGGGCCTTCCCTCTTTTTTCATTCCCCTAATGGTTGGATAGAGTATCTTTTCTTTTACGACATCAAGCATTTTCGGAGTCACGGCAGGAGAAGGTGCATAGGCTCCCATTCCGCCTGTATTCGGCCCTGTATCACCCTCGAATATCGCTTTGTGATCCTGAGCCGCAGGAAGCGTTATTATCCGTTCTCCATCCGTAATCGCCAGAATGGATGCTTCTTCACCAACCAAACACTCTTCGATAACGAGACAATTGCCCGAGTCGCCAAATTCCCTCTTCTTTAAAATTCGTTCGGCACCCTCGAACGCCTCATTCCTTCCCTTGCAGATCAGCACTCCCTTGCCCGCTGCCAATCCGTCTGCTTTTAAAACTAACGGGCATTCTTTTTCGTGAATATACTGAACAGCTTCTTTATGTTTTGTGAATACACGATACTCCGCAGAGGGAATATTGTATTTGGCCATCAAGTCTTTTGTAAACCGCTTGCTGCCTTCGATTAACGCGGCTTTTTTATTCGGTCCGAAAGTTTTCAATCCGGCCTTTTCAAATTGATCCACAATGCCCAATGTCAGCGGAAGTTCCGGCCCCACAATAGTCAGATCGATTTTCTTCTTTTTTGCAAAACGGACCATCCCTTTGATATCAATCGGATTAATATCGATACATTCGGCAGACTGTGCGATACCGCCGTTCCCAGGCGCACAATATATTTTTTCAACTATCGGACTTTGATTGATTTTCCATACAAGTGCATGTTCACGTCCGCCGCTTCCAACAACAAGAACTTTCATTTTTTTCTCCTCGAATGTGGATAGGTTGTATTCTTTCGCTTCACTCCTTTAAGAGCATCGATCTCGTCCCGAAGTTCAGCTGCTTTCTCGAAATCGAGTCGTTTTGCCGCTGCCAGCATTTCCATTTCAAGTTTCTCGGATAGTTCTTCCTGTTCCATTTTTGATAGATAATCATACTTTTTTTCAGATAGTGCTACAGGTACTTTCACATCCGCAACCGATGTCGCAGAAAGAATTTCATCCACGGATTTGTATATCGTTTCAGGTGTGATACCATGTGCTTCATTGTATTTTTTTTGCATCTCTCTTCTGCGGTTGGTTTCCTGAATAAATTTCTCCATTGAATTGGTCATCTTGTCCGCATATAAAATGACGGTTCCGTCCACATTTCTGGCCGCACGTCCCGCAGTTTGTATGAGGGAACGTTCCGAACGGAGGAAACCTTCCTTGTCTGCATCGAGGATCGCAACTAGCGAAACTTCGGGAAGGTCCAGTCCTTCGCGCAGCAAGTTGATTCCAACCAGAACATCGAAATCGGCAAGGCGGAGACCTCGGAGAATTTCAACTCTGTCCAGCGCTTGAATTTCTGAATGAAGATAGCGCACACGCACTTCCAGTTCATTCAGGTAATCCGCCAGATCCTCGGACATTCTTTTGGTCAGTGTGGTGACAAGAACGCGCTCTTTGCGGACGACCCTTTTTCGAATCTCAGCAATAAGATCATCGATCTGTCCCAGTGTCGGACGGACAATGACTTTGGGATCCATCAACCCTGTTGGCCTGATAATCTGTTCAATAACCTCTCCCCCGCATTTTTCAAGTTCGTACTCAGCCGGTGTGGCCGAGAGAAAAATAACCTGTCGGATTATGGATTCGAATTCATCAAATTTCAAGGGCCGGTTATCCATAGCGGAAGGCAGCCGAAAGCCATGTTCGACGAGCGTCTTTTTCCTGGATTGATCGCCGTTGTACATACCCCGGATTTGTGGAATCGTCATGTGGGACTCGTCCACAATCAACAGAAAATCATCAGGAAAATAATCGATTAAACAGCTGGGGCGTTCGCCGGCTTTTCTACCGGAAAGATGGCGCGAGTAGTTTTCGATTCCCGAGCAGTACCCGATTTCTTCCATCATTTCGATATCGTAATATGTGCGGCTTTCAAGACGCTGGGCTTCTAACAGTTTATCCTGGGAACGATAAAGGGCCAATTGTTCTTTCAATTCATGTTGAATCAATTGAATCGCCGCTTCCAACTTGGGGTATGTGGTAACGAAATGTTTTGCCGGATAAATCGCTATTCGGTCTTTTTCTTCGATTACCTCACCGGTTATCGGATCGACCACGGAAATTCCTTCGATCTGATCACCCCACATTTCTACCCGAACCGGCTTTTCGTCATACGCGGGAAAAATTTCGACCACATCGCCGCGAACCCTGAAAGTTCCCCTGTGGAAATCGATGTCGTTTCTCGTGTAATGAATATCGCTCAGGTTTTCCAGCAGCTTTTGTCGGTTGATTTTTTTCTTGTTTTCGATGAAAACGAGAAGCTCTTTAAAATCCTGCGGCGATCCCAGATTGTATATACATGAAACCGATGCCACAATGATCACATCGTTTCTCGAAAGAAGCGCGCTTGTCGCTTTCAGGCGGAGACGGTCGATCTCATCATTAATTGAGGTATCTTTCTCAATATAGGTATCTGTGGATGGAATGTAAGCTTCCGGCTGATAATAGTCGTAATAGCTTATAAAATATTCAACCGCATTGTGCGGGAAAAATCCTTTCAATTCTGCGTAAAGTTGGGCCGCAAGTGTTTTGTTGTGGGATATCACGAGTGTCGGTTTTTGTACATTGGCAATCACATTGGCTATCGTAAATGTCTTGCCGGAACCGGTCACCCCTAACAATGTCTGAAAATGCTTTCTCCTGTTCAGTCCATTTGTGAGTTCCTCAATGGCTGAAGGTTGATCTCCTCCTGGCCTATAATCCGAAATGAGTTGAAATGTGGACATATTAAAAACCGCATTTTAAATGAGTTATATAATTTAAGTCGTAGGCCGCTGAAAGTCAAGAAATGAATCCAGTTCTAATGTGTATTAAACATAACACAAAGTATACTTTTTTCATCTTGATTTTTGTATCCCGATAAGTTATATTTAAATCTAAAATTTCGACGCAGATAACTTTTCGGATATTGAAGGAGAAACCCCTGCCATGATGAGAACATTAAGAAAATATATGCGACATATATTGTGGATTGTTGCCGCTTCTTTCATTTTAACCATTGTATTCAGCTGGGGAATGGGCGGCTTTAAAAACCGCCGTAATCCTGCTAAAAGCGGAATTATTGGATCCGTTGCCGGCCAAAAAATACATTATCAGCAGTTTGCCAAAATATATCAGCAGGAACTGGATCGTGTGAAGCAGCAGTCCGGTGACCAGGAAATAAACGAATATCAGGTTCAGCGCATCAGGGATGATGTCTGGAACACACTTGTTCAGGATATTTTAATGTCCAGAGAAATTCGTCGTCAACACATTCAGATTACTCCCGAGGAAGTGGTTTATTACATGCGTAACAATCCTCCCGAATTTGTTAAAAATCATGAACAATTTCAAACAGACGGTAAATTCGATTTGAATAAATATCGCGAGGCACTGAGTGACCCGAGAAACTACAATGCCTGGATTCCTGTGGAAAATTATTTCAAAGGACTTCTGCCGCTTCAAAAACTCCAGCAGGAGATTATTTCAACTGTGCGCGTATCAGACGGCGAAGCGCTTGAATATTATAAAATGAACAATGAAAAAGTTAAAGTCCAGTATCTTTTTATTGATTCGGAGGAATTCCCCGCTAATCATAAAGAAATCACTGAAGATTTGATCAAAAAATATTATACTGCTCATGAGAAAGATTACGAACAGCCTGAAATGCGTAAATTACAATACATTAAATTTGAAATCAAACCTTCAAGAGAAGATACCCTGCAAACGCTTGAAACCGCAAAATATATTATCAACGAACTTCATTCAGGAACTGATTTCGCGGAACTTGCTCAGGATTTTTCAAAAGATCCCGGCAGTGTTTCGAAGGGTGGCGATCTCGGTTTTATCAGTAAAGGAACCATGGTAAAACCCTTTGAAGATGCTGTGTTTTCCGCCAAAGTAGGTTCAATTATCGGGCCTGTAGAAACTCAGTTCGGATTGCATGTGATTGAAATACTGGCCCGGAAAATTGAAAATGGAGAAACACAGGTTCATGCACGTCATATTCTGTTGAAATACGAAACCAGTTCCGAAACCAATGACGATATCAGAGAAAAAGCTCAAAGCTTTTATACTGAACTTTCAGAAAACAAAAAAATCACATTTCAATCTCTTGCTGACCAAAAAGGCTATCAAATCGATGAGACACCGTTGTTCAGAAAAGGCGGATTTATTCCCGGAATAGGCATGTCCAGCAGGATCAGTTATCTCGCTTTTAATAATAGCGTTGGATGGATTAGTGAACCTGCACGATCCGGAGAGAATCTTATCGTATTCAGAATATCCGAAATTCAAAAATCAGGTTTCAAACCCCTTGCCGATGTTAAACCAGCGATTACCCGTATCCTTGAGAAACAATATCAAAAAGAGATGGCCGAAAAGAAAGCCTCCGAAATCATGGGAAAAATTCAAAGTGGCGTCGATTTTAAAATGGCCGCACACGAGAATAACCAGGAAATAAATGAAACGGATTATTTCACCCTTCAGGGTAATGTTGAAAAAGTAGGACGCGATCCAAAATTCTCGGGCACTGCTTTTGGGTTAACACCGGGAGAAATTTCGCAGCCTGTCGAAAGCAATCGAGGTTATTATATTATTCAACTGCTTGATCGTACCAAGATTCACGAATCCCTATTCAAAGCGGAAAAAGAAAGCATAAAACAACAGCTGCTTAAACAAAAACAACAGCAAATTTATACGGCCTGGGTCAAACATCTCGAAGAGTCTGTAAAGATTGAAGATTATCGGGATGAGTATTTTTACTAAAAAGATAAAGTCGCTGAATTTTGATCCGTATTGTTATTGTCAGTTTTCATCATCGTATATCGCTTCTATAACATATTGATCACGGTTTCGTACTTGTGCAAGTGTGCGCCATAAATATTCACCAATAATACCCAGCATGAGCATCTGTAATCCGCTCATGACCAATATCACTATCATCAACGGAGCCCATCCCTTTACAGGATTCCCCCAAACCAATCGGCCAACAAACACGATCAAAGCATATAGAAATCCCAGAAGGGCAACTATGACTCCCGTACCTGATATAAGCCTCAAAGGGAAAAACGAGTAGCTCATCACACCATCAATCAAATAGGTAAGCTTCTTCCCAAAGGTCCAGCGAGAACGACCGTATATACGCTTCAACCGCCGATACTCCAGAATTTTAGGTTTAAATCCAAGATATAGAATCTGTCCCTGCAAAAAAGGATATGCTTCCTTATTCTTGAGCATTAAATCAAGCGCTTTTCTGCTTAATAAAGCAAAATCGAAACCGCCTTGAGGCATATTGGGAAAACTCAATTTTTTCATCAATCTGTAAAACAATCTTGAAGTAATAATTCTATACCACGATTCGTCACGCCCGCATCTTGCGCATATCACAATTTCGAAATGTTCTTCCTGATGCGCTTTAAGCATTTCATTAATCATTGCGGGTGGATCCTGTCCATCAGCCGACATTTTAACTATACACTTTCCTTTTGCATAAGATAATCCGGCGATCACCGCACTGACTTGACCAAAATTTCGAGTTAGCTTGATTATCTTGATTGTCTTTCTATTTTTTTCTCGAAGCCTTATTAATTCGTCAAATGATCTGTCGCCTGAACCATCGTCTACAAATATGACTTCAAAACGAAGATCGGGATTTCTTGATATAACTTCGTTCATTATTGAATCCATCGTATCTGCAATAGATCGTTCGTTGAAATAAACAGGAATCACAATTGAACAATCAATTGCCGAATTAAAAGCGGTACTCATCTTATCACTCCTCAAATGGGTATCTGATTTTTGTTTTAGGTATTTTCACAAACCACCCTCACTGGTACACCGTAAGCAACAACACCATTTAGTATATCGTTTACAACAACTGAACCGACACTAATCAGTGAACCTGAACCGATATTTATATTCGCATTAATCGTTAACCTAATTCCTATTCATGTACCTCGCTCTATTTTGACGTTCCCACCCATATGAACACCTGGAGCACTATGAACTCCGTCTTATATGATAGAATCGTGGTCTACACTTGCACCCGTATTCACAATGATATTTTCTCCAATACATACACCTGGATTTAAAAACACTTCCTGCAACTAGCACTGTCCTTGCTCCTATCGAAACATCAGCGGCAATAATTGCTGAGGGATGAATGGCTGTTGCCAGTGAGAAACCCAGTTTAAAACCAGTTTTGATAGCTCCATTCTTGTATGGCATTCACCGAATCCAAGGATAATATATTTTACGCCCTTTTCTTGAATATGGGTCAACTGTTCCCTTCTTCTAAGAATATGACTCATGCAAAATTCTGAATCCTTGCGATTAGTATTAGTATCATCTAAAAAACCAGCGATTTTATACCTACCCTGCAAACGAATAATATCAGCAATAACTTGTGCATGTCCCGAAACTCCCCATATGATCAATTTTTTTTAACAATCATAAACGTATTTCTTGAAATTTTTATACCAATACTGAACACATTATTTTTTGTCTATTCTGCGTGCGAACCCTGTTGATTTTTATTTTTCTTTACCAGCCTCATCCGGTCATTCAAATCGGAACCATGTTTTACAGCAAACCTCAGAATATGGCAGATCTGGATGATGTCACTTTTCCCGATTGCCATCCCGGTTGGCAATGTCATCACGTTTTTGACAAGTTGTTCCGTTTCTGGCAATAATAAGCCGGCATTGGGGAAAAAGGATCGATAAGGTTCCATTTTGTGACAACCAGGATAAAAATATCTGCGTGCCAAAACGTTCTCAGCATGCAATATTTCGATCAATTGATCTCTGTTGATTTGGGTCACTTTCTCATCGATTTCCAAAACGATATATTGATAATTGCACTTCTCACTTTCATCATATTCTATCAAACGAATCCCCGGAATGTTGTCGAGCTCTCGATGATATTGATTGTAGTTTCCAAGATTTCCCTTAATGAATTCATTTAAATTCTCCATCAATGTAATGCCCATTGCTGCTGATACTTCATTCAGTTTTCCATTTGTACCGATACTGACCACATTGTCATATCCGCTAAACCCAAAGTTCTTCATCAATCTTATCTTTTTTGCCAAGTCATCGTCATTTGTGGTAACAGCACCGCCTTCGAATGTGTTGAAAAATTTGGTGGCATGAAAACTGAATATTTCAGCATTGCCAAACTGCCCGATCATTTTCCCTTTATACGAACAATGAAAGGCATGAGAAGCATCGAATAAAAGTTTCAGATTATGCTTTTCAGAAAGAGCTTCCAGCACATCCACATCACAGGCCCGACCCCATGTATGCACACCAATAATACCTGTTGTGCGGGGTGTTATGATTTGTTCTATCTGCACAGGATCAATATTGTGCGTGTCAGGATCGATATCGCAAAAAACAGGCGTAATTTTCTGCCATTGAAGTGCGTGAACTGTAGCAATAAATGTAAATGATGGAACAATGACCTCTCCGGAAAGTCCCACAGCCCGGATCGCAATTTCAAGTGCCACTGTGCCGTTACACATTGCGATGCAATGTTTCACACCGATCATTTCAGCAATTTTTCGTTCCAGCTCCTGAACATATATCCCGTTATTGGTAAACCAGCATCGATTAAAAATATCCGTAATTCGCTCGATCAAATGCTGAAAATTACAAGGGTTAGGGCGGCCGACATAAAGCTTTTCAGAAAAAGCCGGCTTGGTACCAAAAATGGCAAGATCGTCGATTCTGTTTTTCAATTCATCCTCTTCATCAAACTAAACAAGTGTAATTTTTAAGAGTGATGCATGTATATATTAAATTCGTCAATCGATTTATAATAGTCATATTCATAAAAATATTTATCCAGCCATCCGCATTGCTTTAAATATTCGTAAATACAAAAACCTTGAGGGCACGCGGTGCATTGTCCCGAAGTATCAATAAAAACAATTGCAGGTTTGTTGTTGAGTATATCCTCTCCCAATTCTTCAAGAAATTGCTTTTCCTCTTTTGTCCAGTTTGATTCAGTACGATACGGGAAGGAACCATCGTTTTTATTTTTCTTTACTCCCTCGTAAATCATAGCGATGGGAGATGATGTGATATGTCTTGACCCTGGAAACCGGTTTGCATATAACAATGTTGGATAAACCGGAATCATCGCAGTTGCAATAAAAGTAACTGTATCATTCTTTTGAGAATGTTGTTCAATCAGTTCTAAAAATTCAGATAAAAATGGATAACGTTTTTCACTAAGAGCAATGGTTCTCGATCCGTCTTGAAAATATTTAAAATTTATAAAACCAAGAAGTACGAATAACGAGACAATACGCGTAATGCGATCAATCGATTCAGGCATACAAAAAAAGGATTTTAAATTTTCCAACAATATTAAAATTATAATCATCCAAAATATAATTAATAACGCAACAAATGGAAATATATGATTTTGGAATCCTTTATGTTGAAAAACGTAGATACCATATGCTGCAAAAATTGAAATAAAAAAACTTTCTATTAATATTTTATGATTTGTTTTCTTCATTCTAATAAAACCAAACACCAAAACAGTAGCAATAAAAATAACCCACGTCTTTAAAACTGAAAAGAAATACAGGGCTTTCAATTTTGGCGCATTGTATACATCATAATGTGAATGTATGAACGGAATCCATCTGTAAAAAAATGCATTGAACATGGATTTGGGTATTATTAAAAAATGCAAAAGATAAATCATGCCAAGACCCACTGCAACAAGAATTTCAGGGGCTAACAGGCATCGCCAATTCCTTGTTCGAAGAAGCAACCAAACCTCTACTGCAACTACAACAAAGACAAAATGTGGCTTTAAAAGTGCAAATAACGACATCAATAATCCAACATTAACTGCAAGTATTAAAGGAAAAGATTTTCCACGGTAACGCGCTTCTCGTAAAAAAACAAAAGGCAGATAACCCAGAATAAAAATATGCTCACGTTGACCGTAGTGTCCCCACGATAATGATGTTAATGAAATTAACAAGATGGCAATGCATATCAATATACGAGAAATGAAGGATTTAAATATAGCCGATTTTGATAAAATCATATAAGCGAGAACAACAGAAGTAATCGTTAGCAATGTAACTGTAAAATAAAAAGACAATGGCATGCTGATTTTCAGAATTGAAGAACAAACGACAGGAAATACATGTAAGTAATTTGCCAACGGAGGATTTACTCCGCTAAAATCAACGTAGGGGATAGCACCTTTTAAAAGCATCTGTGCCGATTGAAGAAAATAGGCACAGTCATGATGAACTTTAACACCCGAAAAAAGAATGAGATAAACAAGTGTAAAAATGCCTGAAAAAAAAGTAAAACCGGATAACCAACGAATCATTATAGGTTCGATAAAATTATGTTTCTTAATTATCACGTTTTTCTTATCTTTTTTCCATGAAATATTTTGATATATTTAAGCGTTTATTAAATCATCAATTAATTTTAAAGCTATTCTTCTTATATCCTGATAGTGCTTTCTTTATGAATGGAATACCAATAAAGGCGATAAGCCAATATCCAAAAAATGTATAGAGCAATGAAACAGTAAGAATTCGTGGCTTATCAGCAAACTGCGAAAACAAGTAAATGAACATACTATCCCGTGTTCCTATTCCACTTACTGTAATTGGTAATAAACCCACTAAAATTGCTACCGGCAATGCTCCAATAATAAAAAGGAATGGCACTTCAGCTGAAACACCGTAAAACAATATTTTCGTTTGGATAAATTTTAATATCCAGGATAATACAGTAATCATTAATACAAATAAAAAAACAACGGGTTTTTTACTGATACTGTGCATTGAAAGCAATAATTGGTCTACTTTTTCGTTCCATCGATGATTAATCTTTATATTTTCTCGAAACAGGCTTAGAATCAAAACACAAAGAATTCCAAAGATAACAAGCAGTGACAATATTAATATTTTTATATCATTTAACATAATTCCACCAATTAGCGAAAATAATCCCAAAATGAAGAAATCCAATAAACGTTCCAATAATACACTGCCTGTCACTATTATCGGTGTCACAATATTTTTTAAGTTGATCGCTCTGAGTAAATCACCACTTTTGGAAGGTGTTACAGAACTTATTGGCCAAATACCCACTATAATCATAACACATCGAGAAAAAGAAACATCCGCTTTCATGTTTTTTAATATCAAATACCAACGCCCTGCAGACATGAATGGAAATGTCAATGTTATAACCAATGAGATGATCCATATTCTACTGGGAATATCTTGAAATGCATATATAACTGCACTGATATGTATTTTCCTAAAAATGAGAACCAGTATAATTGCTGTTAATAAAAAAACTAATATATTAATTATTATTTTTTTAATTTTTACATTCATTTTTTAAATAAATTTTATTTTTTTATAATTGCTTCGTAAGTAATGATTATTAATTGACATCAAATCGATAATAATTAATTATTTGTTTTTTTTTGCATATATAATTATGTGCAGACTTTGATGATTGAGAATAGGTAAGATTGAAAGGATTTTATCAATCAATATAAGAATTTTCACAATTATCACATTTCCGGGTATTTTTGATAACAATGCAAAATGATCAGGAAAACCTGCAAAGACATATGAAAAAAATCCGAATCGTTTCAATTTATATATTTGATATCCATTTTTATTTAATATTTTTTTCAATTCTCTTGAATGAAATGCAACGTCGTCTTCACTAAATTTATCAGATTTCTTATACATGATTTTCCTGGCAAATTTGACTATTAGGGAATCATTACTAGGTTCCGAGAAAATCAATGAACCTCCTGTTTTTAACAAACGATGTAACTCAATAATTGCACCTGAAATATCAGGTAAATGATGCAATACACCTCTGCATACAATTATATCAAAAACAGAATTACCAAAAGGTGTTTTCATACCATCACCTACGATGACACCTTTAAGTGTATCCTTTTGCAGGTTGATTTGTTTCAACATATCAATGGAGATATCAATTCCATATATGCTTCTGTAGTTACCTAATAGTTCCTTTAAAAATGTGCCTGTACCGCAACCCAATTCAAGAATACGATGTTCTCTTCTATAACCATTTTTGACCAAACTTAAAATCGATCGATTCCAATAATTCTGATACAACCGCGCATAGGCATACTTGTACCGTTCATCATAATTTTGGGCAATACGCTTATGCAGTTCTATTTGAGTTTTAATATAGTCTTTCATTCATTCTTCTCTTTTAGCATCTCGTTTTTTTACTTCATCTTTTTTACTGAATATCCATTTAACATGCGTCCAAATAATAATGACCATATCTCTGATTTCAATGGGATCCTTCATCATGTTCCATAATATTTTAGCAATTGGTTTTGGGCGTGTAAAAAACCTGAAATTGGCAATTTTCATTGCTTTAATAATTTGAGCAGGAGTTAATGTACCATAATCAACAATGGCAGAGTAATTTTGATCGAATTCTTCCCATTTTGTGGTTTGCAGCCAGCCTTTTTCTTTCGCCATTGTATAGAATTCTGTTCCCGGATAAGGTGCGCCAACAGCAAAATTTGCCATGTCCAATTTCAAATCGATAGCAAATTGCACATTGTCCATAAGAGACTCCCATGTATCTCCCGGCAATCCAAATACAAAATACCCCCAAACCTGAATTTTGGCATCTTTTAATATTTTAATATTCTTAATAATCTGATCACGTGTAATTTGTTTACGAATATTCTTTAATACAATATCAGAACCCGATTCAATCCCAGGTGCAATCATCCAGCAACCAGCTTTTTTCATCCAGGAAATCATTTCCTTGTCAATACACGCAATATGTGTATTACAGCACCATTTAAATTTCAGCCCCGCATCAATAATTTTCTTACAAAGCTCAATGATCATCTTTTTATCAACTGTAAAAGTATCAGCCTGATACATTATATTCTTCACACCCAGTGACAATACATATTTTGTTTCTTCGAATAGACTTTGTGCACTTCGAACGCGTACTTTTCCTTTCCACATTACGATCTGACGACAGAATATACATTTAAAGGGACAACCACGACTTGCAACAATAAATGTATATTTGCCGAAAAACGGCAGTCTGTATTTATTTAAGGGAAGCAATTCATGTAAAGGCATCGGTAAATCATCAAGGTTTTCAATAAATGGCCTTTCATCAGTTACAATCAGTTCTTTACCATCTCTGTAAGCAATGCCTTTTACCTTCTTTGGATTATTTCCATCTTCAATTGTATTCACCAACTCCTTGAGTGTAAATTCGCCCTCTCCCCTAATAACATAATCCAGACTTGGAAATTGTTGAAAAACCGACTCATAGAGTTCGGTTACATGAGGACCCGTTCCGATCGTAATGATATCCATACTTTTTGCCAAGAATATGAGATACATATCATTGGTCAGCGTTGTTGATATTATATTTCCAACAATGTACTTAGGCTTTTTTTCTTCAAGAATTTTTCTGAGTTTATCCCACTTAATATTCATTGCAATACAATCTATAATTTCCACACTAAACCGGTCTTTCAGCATGGCAGCCATATACGCTAAATTTGTTTGAGGCCATATCATGCGTTCTCTCGTTTTTCTTCCGGATCGGTTAATATCACGAATAACCACATCTTTGTCCGGAGAAGGAGGATTGATAAAAAGGACGTCCGTCATTTTTACCTCAATTTTGTCGATTAATTATTATAACCTGCTTCTTTTGTCAATTAAATCGGCAATCATCCCGATTGCCATGGTTTGTATTGATGATACAACCAAAATAACAACTGTGGTGTCCATTATCTTTTCTGTAAAAAATATTGA
>CAZTZL010000067.1:0-14635 GCA_964617625.1 uncultured bacterium | reverse complement strand
TCTATACGGTTCCCGGTACCAATCAAACTCTAACAGCAAATTTCAAAAGACAATACTATTTGACGCTTAATTCTACGTATGGGAATCCGCAGGGGAGTGGATGGTGGGATGCGAATGCGAATGCCAATTTTTCAGTGAGCTCGCCGTATCAGTTAGGAGATACAAGGTATGTTTTCCTGGAATGGACCGGAGATTATACGGGCACTTCTCCTTCCGGATCGGTTCATATGAGCGGTGCAAAAAGTGTGACCGCATCCTGGGAAACCCAATATTATTTAAAGATCGTCTCTGCTTATGGTTCTCCCACGGGAGAGGCTTGGTATAATGCTGGTGATCCGGCGACTTTCGGCATTACAACGCCTGCCAGTGAAGGCACAGGAAAACGTTACGTATTTATTCAATGGTCCGGGAGTGGTGCAGGATCCTATTCAGGCAACAATGTAACGCGTACAATCACAATGAACAATCCGATTACAGAGACTGCAACCTGGAAAACACAATTCTACTTAAATACCTCGGAGAGTCCGGCCGAGTATGGAAATATTTATCCGGTACCGCCAGGTGCCTGGTGTGACAACGGCATTATTCAGTCTGTCAGTGCGGTCCCTGAGAGTGGGTATAATCTTGCCCGATGGGACGGCGATCTTGATGGGAGCGCTAATCCCACAGGTATACTTATCGACGAAGAAAAAAGTGTGACGGCTATTTTTGGAAAACAGGTGCAGATTACGATTGCAACATCACCTGAAGGAAAGATATTTTTTGTGGACGGTAATTATCAAAGCACTACGGGAAATTATAATTGGGTTGAAAGCAGTGAACATATGCTTTCGACACAGGAACAGCAATATGGAGGAGCGGGAGTACGTTATATTTTCTTAAACTGGAGTAATTCAATGCCCCGTACTCATACCTATACTGTTCCCGGATATAATCAGATTGTAACTGCCTATTTTAAAACGCAATACGAACTGACGATCAATTCGGATCGCGGAGATCCGACTCCTTCCGAACCCACCTGGTACAATGAAGGGGAATATGCCTATTTTTCCGTAAAATCGAGTGAAACTGCGGGAGATACCCGGTATGATTTTTGGCAATGGACCGGTGACTATTCGGGAACCGATACAAGTGGTTTTGTAAAAATGACATCCCCGAAAAATATCACGGCTTTGTGGAAACATCAATATAAACTGACTGTGAATTCTTTGTACGGCGAGATTCAAATGGAATCCGATGGATGGTACAATGAGAACGATACGGCCTATTTCTCGATTACATCACAGGAAGTGAACGGACCGAGCCGGTATCTATTTACAGGGTGGACAGGAGATTATGCTGGAACGGATACATCCGTGGCTATTGTTATGGATGGTCCTAAAACCATTACCGCAGATTGGGAAAAACAATATTATCTGTTCATTGAGGAGAATCCTGATGAGGGCGGGGATGTAATTCCGCCGCCGCCGGGACAATGGTGTGTCGATGGTTCTGAAATACAATTGACCGCTATTCCTAATCGCAAAGGAAATTTTACTTTTGGCGGCTGGACAGGAGAAGGAACAGGCCTGGATTCAATAATTACAGTTAGTATGGACGATTCGAAAAGTATTACTGCCAATTTTATCTATATCGGAAAAATTAGAATTACGACCAATCCTTCCGGATTAAAGATTATTGTCGATGATTCTCTCTGTACGGCACCAGTGGATTTTAACTGGTCATCGGGAAGCAGCCATTCAATAGGTACGCTTTCCCCGCAAAATGAGCTTAATGGAATGAGATATGTTTTCAATTCCTGGAGTGACGGGGAAGCCATAACGCATGGCATTGAGGTCAGTGACATATCCATTTATACTGCTGATTTTCTCAAGCAGTATCAGTTGTCCGTTCAAGCCGATCCCATTGAAGGAGGAGCAGTCAGCACTTTACCTGTTGGTGCCTGGATTAACGGGGGAACAACGGTTGTGTTTCAAGCTGTTCCCGATACGAATGCCGGATTTATATTTCGGGAGTGGACTGGCAGTCTCACTGGAACAAACAATCCGGATTCCATAAAAATGAATGCACCCAAACAGGTCGTTGCAAATTTTATTTCCAAAAACTGTTCATTGACAGTTAATGTTAATCCGCCCAGTTCAGGGATAATCAGTTTCAACCCCTCGAAGGAAATATATAATCGGGGAGAATTTGTACAAATAACGGCCATTCCTTCGGAAGCATTTTTGTTTAAAAACTGGACAGGAGACACAGTTAGCGACCAAAATCCAATAACGATTCCCATGAACGGGAATAAACAAATTACAGCTAATTTCAGGGATGAAGATTCCGGTTCTCCGGTACTTGTAAATTGCTATCCTCCTCACGGGGCGAAGGTCGTTCCGAAAAATTCATCTGTTCAATTCTTGGTGATTGATGAAACTGAAGGAACCGGCGTCGAGCGTGAATCTATCAATGTGTCGGTTGGCAATATCAGTATTGTTTCAGGTGGTATTGTGCAGAGTGAATCCAATGTAGAAATAACAGGTAAAAAATTGGGATATCAGATTCGATATCAACCGTCTGAAGATTTCCCGGAAGAGACCCTTATAGCCATTCATGTGCAGTGTCATGATCTCTCATCTGCAAAAAATGTTTTGGACAGCACGTATACTTTTAAAACCGGAGAATCCCCGGTGATTCCCACATTGGAGCAGTTGATTACTCAAACAGGCGGCACAATTGCTGATGTGTTGACAGGAATTGAAATGGTCTTTCCCCCAGGCGCAGTTCAGGATACAACACTAATTACGATCGGGCTTTATAAAAATCCTCCACCGCTACCCGATTCTGTTCGTTATGTCGATATGGCGTACCACTTTGGTCCGGAAGGATTTCAGTTTGCCGATTCTATTCTTGTCCGTATTCCTTATAACAATAAAGATCTCGTCAATGCAGGGGTGACCGATCCGTACGACCTGCCGGTTTACTATTTTTCTACGACTTCAGGCCAATGGGTTCGATTGATTGTTATTCATGCAACAAGCAGTCATGTGGAAGCTCAGGTGAAAGAATTCTGTTATCTTCTTTTTGGGGAGTCATTCACCGCAGCTGTGGATCATGAATGTGGAAACCTGCCGCGCACCTATTTTCTGAAACAGAATTATCCAAATCCGTTCAATCCGGAAACGAAGATTGAATACGCTATTCCCAAAGCGGATCAAATTTCGATTGTGGTATTTAATACAATCGGACAAAAAGTCAGAACAATAATCAATGAATTTAAAACTGCAGGTGCGTATCAGGTCATCTGGGATGGGAAAAATGATCAGGGCGAAAAAGTGAACAGCGGCATCTATCTCTATCTCATGCATTCCGGTTCTTTCGAAAAGAAGATGAAATGCGTTCTTTTAAAATAATCAGGGAAATAATATCGTTCATACATATTTATAACATATTTTACTAAAAATGCAACAGTAAGTATTTTACCCGGACAGCAGTGGATTCTGTTTGGGTTTTCTTTTACCATTTTTTTCTAAAAAATTGTCCAAGGATCGGAAAGAAAACGACATAAAGGATGTGGGGGATTATGACCATCGGATAGTAAACCAATAGATTCCTTTTTTCAAGCCGTTTTTGTGCCTTAACCAGGAATACAAGTTCAAATACAGATTTTATAATAAGGGAAAATGCGAATCCCAATATAAAGGAAGGATTGAAAAAACAGCCAATCAAATTGATAAGAAGACAGAGATAAAAGAGATATATGATAGACAGTACGGCAACAACCGGTTTGGGATAGGCGAGATGTTTTGAAGCAAACCGTATTCTCTGACGGATAAAGTGTCTGAAATTCAACGGAGGATTGGTGAATACGATACTTTCCGGTGCTGCTGAAAAACGAATTTGATAGTTCTCATGTTTTTTTGCGCGATGGAGAAAAAGATCGTCGTCTCCGGAAAGCAATCTGATCGAATCCCCGAATCCATCGAGATCTTCAAATAGTTTTTTTCTGTAAGAGAAATTAGCCCCAAAAGAGGTCACAGGATGCCCCATGCCTGCTGATGCCGCGCCAATTGCGCCCATACTGAAATTTTCAAGTGCAAGCATGTGGTGAAAGAGCGTATCGTACAGGCTGTCTGTTCGAAAGGGGGCGTATCCGAAAACAAGGCCGGTATCTTTGTCATACATTTTAATCATTTCGGCAATCCATTTTTGATGGGGTAGTGTATCCGCATCCGTGAGCAAAATGATTTCACCATTGGAAACAGCGATCGCCCGAAGGATGGCCTGTTTTTTCGGAGATGCTGAAATGTCTTTTTCCCCAATTCGGATTATTCTGGCGTTTGTATGTTTGGATATAAATTGATTCATAATTTCGAAAGTGTTGTCGGTGGACCGGTCATCTACAAGAATAATCTCGACAAGATGCTCGGGATAAGTTTGAAGGGATAGTTTCTCTAAAAGCGAAGGAAGATTTTCTGCCTCATTGTGAGCAGGAACGATTACTGTGACAGGGGGTTGATCGATTGAATTCCCCTGTTTGAGTCGATTAAAACCCGATCTGAAATAAAGAAGCAAGGCACAGTAAGCGATCAATAAAGCCGTAATTGTTAGCATTAGAATAAGAAAAAACATGGCCCCTTATTTATCTCCTGAATTTTCTAATTTATAAATTTACATGTATATCCCGAGTAAAGCAAGTTTAAATCGCATTCGATTTTTTCTATTGGAAAAGATAGTAAAGTTTATTAAAATAAAGAAGTAAAATCCTTTTGGAAAAGTGGAGATTCCGCATGAAAACTGTTTCAGCCAAACTGGGGTTGATTACTATTTGTCTTATATTTGTTTTTCATGCTGCCGGTTATGTTCGTGCTGGTGTAAACGGAAAGCGATATTGGATATTTTTTAAAGACAAGGAAAGTCAGTCGCTTTTAAAAGGATCCGTAAGTCAAATCAGCCGGGAGATCGGAATTTCGGATAGATCTCTGAAAAGGCGGGCCAAAGTCAGGGAAGCCTCTGCATTGCTGGATGAAACAGATCTGCCGGTTAAATCCACATATATCCAGTCGATAGAAGCGTTAGGATTAAAAAAACACTCCGTGTCGCGCTGGCTCAATGCGATCACCGTAGAAATTCCTGAAGATTTGACCGATCCAGTCAAGATGTTGCCGTTTGTCAAAGAGGTTAAACCGGTTTCAAGGTATCCAATATCCGATTTTTCCAGGGTTAGTCCTTCGCTTGAAAAGTCTCAAATTTATGAATCGCATGAACTTGATTACGGTTACAGTTCAATTCAGAATGAACTTATTCATGTTCCCGAAGTACATCGGCTCGGAATTACCGGTAAAAATATACTTATTGGTGTACTGGATACTGGATTTGATTATAAGAATCGTTCTGTGTTTTCGCGTCTCAATGTCGTGGCAGAGCATGATTTTATCTGGAACGATGAAATCACTGCCAATGAAGAGAATGACGGCAGCAATCAGCACGATCACGGCACAGAAGTTTTATCCGTGATTGGCGGTTTTCATGAAGGGGATTTGATCGGTCCGGCCTATAATGCGTCCTACGCCCTGGCAAAAACAGAATGGAGAGCCGTTGAAGATGATACTATAGAAATGGATTATTGGGTAGAGGGGATTGAATGGCTGGAAGCGACGGGTGCCGATATTGTGACCAGTTCACTGGCTTATTACCATTTTGTGAATGGCCCGGATTATACCTATTCGGATTTGGATGGAAACACTTGCGAGGTAACGGTAGCAGCGGATATTGCGGCCAGCAAGGGTGTGGTTGTGGTAACGAGTGCGGGGAATGAAGGTCATAAATCCTGGCAGTATATTACTCCGCCGGCAGACGGTGACAGTGTGATCGCTGTCGGAGCGGTAACCATGAATAACAATTTATGGTACAATAGTTCGACAGGGCCAACTTATGATGGCAGAATCAAACCGGATGTGGTTGCCATGGGTGTAGGGGTAACCGTTATCAATCCCGACCGAACCAGTGATTCAAAATATCTCTGGGTTACTGGAACTTCAGTTGCATGTCCGCAGGTTGCGGGTATATGCGCCATGGTTCTTGAAGCCCATCCGGAATTGGGTCCAATGCAGGTGCGGGATGCCGTTCGCGAGACCGCGGATCGGGCAAACACGAAGGATAATAACTATGGATGGGGGCTGGCCAATGCTTATGAGGCAATTTTTTATCACGGTATAATTCTTAAAGATTTTAAATACCTGGAAAATCTGACCGAGCATACCGGCAGTATCGAACTGAGTCTATTATCCAGAACGGGAATAAAATCTGATTCCGTCTGTATATTTTGTAAAATGTTCAATTCTGAGACCTTTCAAAGATTTAAACTCGATCTGCTTGGCGGGGATGAATCCAGCCGGTACAAGGCAGTTTTGCCATTCGGTTTCCAGGTTGACAGCTGTCAATTCTATATTTCTGCAGCCGGTTTTCAGGATTCGGTTCATTTGGCACCGTATGGCGCTCCGGATATTTTGTACAGTTTTTCAGACCATCTTTCCAATTCAATTGTCATTCCTGATAAAATACCCAGGCAATTCGATCTTCATCAGAATTATCCAAATCCTTTTAATGAAACGACGGCAATTACTTTCGATATTTCCAGAACATGCAACATCACATTAAAGCTATTTAATATTCAGGGGCAGTGTGTACAGACATTTTTTAATGGAGCGATTGAACCCGGAAGAAAGGAGATCGTCTGGAATGGAGAAGATAACCAGGGGAAGAAAGCGGGTTCGGGAGTCTATTTTATTGAGATACTTGGAAATGGCCATCGCCAGGTTCGTAAAATGATTTTAATGAAATAAGCACCGATTTGGTATTGATTTTTAGCATTGAAACGGTTATATTTATTGAATTCACTAAAATAAAAGGGGGTGATGTCTCTTGAAATTAACACCTCTTGAGATTAAAAAGCAGCGGTTTAAATCCAAAGTGCGCGGTTTAGATCCCACTGAAGTTGAGTCGTTCCTCGAAATGGTAGCGAACGAGTATGAGATTGTATTAAATGAAAAAGACCATCTGTCCGAAGAAGTGACGAAACTGAAAGTTCAGCTTAAAGATTATCAGCAAGTTGAGAAAACGCTTCAAGATACTTTGATGAATGCACAGGAAACCGTCAGCCAATCCAGGGAAAATTCGAAACGCGAAGCTACTATTATCATGAGGGAAGCGGAACTCAAGGCCGAACGTGTACTGGACGATGCCCGTGAAAAACTTGACAAAATGAAGAATGAACTTTCCATTTTGAGAGCTCAAAAAGAATCTTTTGCCAGACGCCTGAAGCATCTTCTGGAATCACAAATCGAATTGATTAAAGTGCTTCAAATCGAAGATGTGGGTGTTTTGAATAAATCCTTTGATGGATCGAATGCACACTATCAAAAAGATACCAGAAATCAGAATCCAAAGGTGACTGTGAGCAGTCAGCCGGCCGCGAAAAAGGGAGAAGAAAAATAATAGATCAATCGTGATTCGAGATTATGTATAGCTGGATTGATTATATAATCGTTTTTGGAGGTGAAAATGATATTTAAAAAAGCATATGCCGTTTTATTATTTATTATATTTATATTTTCCGGTTGTGCTGAAAGAAATCCTGTGACCTATCGTGATGTAGAAGAAACCAATTATGTGCAAGTGCGGCTTACCTCTGGTAAAATCATTGAAGGAACCGTACTTAATGTCGAACCGCATCAATTAACCATTTTTAAAAGGGATCGAACCAGGCAGACCGTACTGCAATCTTCTATCCGGGAAATAAAACGAAAACCTCCTGTTTATGATGATTTCGGCAAGGGGATTTCGGAGGAAGAGATCAAATCGGTTCAGCAGAATCGTAATGCAACAGTGTATGGAATTGGTGGCGGTGCATTATGCATGGGAGCGTGTTTTTTTGTCAGTTCATTGATTGGACATAATATGGAAGAAGGTGGAACGATTGTGACAGCATCGACAATTGTTGGAGGGGTAATCGGTACGGTTCTCTTTGTCAATGGCGGCAAGACGAAAGATCGTTTTGAAGCAATTAATAAAATTGTGGAAAAACGTCGGATGACAGAATATCAGAAAAAACAGGTCAAACAGAAAAAGACAAGCTCCGAAGATATTGATAAACTCATTAAAAAAGAAAAAGAAGAACAGGAAAAGCTCAGGAAGGAGCGAGAAGATCTGTTGAAAAAACTTCAGGAATCTGAAGTTAACCAGTAAATATATAAAAGAGATATTTATGGAAAAGAGACGCATCGGTATTATCGGTGGCAGCGGATTATACAATATTGATGAAATTAAGATTATTAAACATGTCAAGGAGATTACACCTTTTGGAGAACCATCGGATGAATTGACTATTGGAGAGTTGAGCGGAAGGGAGATTGTGTTTCTTCCCCGGCATGGCCGCGGGCACCAGATTCTCCCCACGGATGTCAATTATCGGGCTAACATATGGATCATGAAAAAGCTGGGTGTGGAATGGATCATTTCTGTTTCTGCAGTCGGTTCGTTTAAAGATGAAATTCAGCCTCTCGATATGGTTCTCGTCGATCAGTTCATTGACCATACGAATCAGCGGAGGAGCACGTTTTTCGGAGAGGGTATTGCGGCACATATCATGTTTGCCGATCCTGTTTGCAATGAATTGCGGCGTGTGATTTTTGAAATCGGACAGGATGTGGGAGAAGGAGAGCGCATCCATTGGGGAGGGACTTATCTCAATATCGAAGGACCGGCATTTTCCACAAAGGCAGAGTCGCTGCTTTATAAATCATGGGGGTGTGATGTGATCGGGATGACTAACGCAATCGAAGCCAAGCTTTCGCGCGAAGCAGAAATTTGTTATGTGACCATAGCCATGGTGACCGATTACGATTGCTGGCAGGAAAACAAACCTGAAGATATCGTCAATGCGAGTATGGTGCTTCAAAATCAAAAAAAGAATATAGAAGTCGTAAAAAAGATCATCCGGAACGCTATCCCGAAAATTCCGGAAGAGCGCACCTGTGGATGCGCCGATACATTAAAAAATACAATTGTAACGAATTTGGATCGTGTTCCTGAAAAGACATTGGAAAAACTAAGACCGATAATCGGAAGATATATAAAGAATTAATAAATGACATTTATTGTTATATCAATGCGTCATTAATGGGTAGGACAGATTTTTTGACAGTACATTACAGGAGACTCATTGCCATTTCGAGAAGTAAAAAATCCTGTTGATTTTCCGAAAATGGAAAAAGAGATCCTTGATTTCTGGGAGAAGAACCGGATTTTTGAAAAATCCGTGGAATCAAGACCGGAAAACAAGCCGTTTATTTTTTATGAAGGCCCGCCTACGGCCAATGGCAGGCCGGGCATTCATCATGTCATTTCTCGGAGTGTCAAGGATTTCGTATGCCGGTACAAGACCATGCAGGGGTACCGCGTCAGCCGGAAAGCCGGATGGGATACGCATGGACTTCCTGTTGAAATCGAAATTGAAAAAGAATTGGGATTCCAGACCAAAGATCAAATCGAAGACTATGGTATTGATAAATTCAATAAAAAATGCCGTGAATCTGTATTTAGATATTTAAAAGAATGGAACGAACTGACGAGGCGGATGGGTTACTGGGTGGATCTGGAGCATCCCTACATTACATACACAAACGAATATATCGAATCGGTCTGGTGGCTCTTGGCTGAAATATGGAAGAAGGGTCTGCTCTATCAGGGATTTAAAATCCTGCCCTATTGTCCCCGCTGTGAAACGGCACTTTCCAGTCATGAAACATCGCTCGGGTATGAAGAGGTTACCGAGAGGGCGCTGACAGTCAAATTCCCCCTGAAGAAAGGAAAGAATCAGTACATTCTAGCCTGGACAACCACACCCTGGACGCTTCCAGGAAATGTGGCTTTGGCCGTGGGTGCGAAGATTCCTTATGTCGAAGTAGCTCAAAAACTCAACGGAAAGAGAGAGAATTATTATTTGGCCGAAAACCGTCTGGAAATGCTCGAAGGTGAATATGAAGTCGTTCGTAAATTCCCCGGGAAGGAAATGGAAGGCTGGCAGTATCATCCCTTATTCGATTTTGTCAATCTTGCCGATTCGGATCATCAGGCATACTACGTTGCTCTGGCCGACTTTGTAACCACGGAAGAGGGGACCGGTGTGGTGCACACGGCCGTGATGTACGGCGAAGACGACTACAAACTGGGTATGGAAATCGGACTTCCTGCCAAACACACCGTGGACGAAATGGGTGAGTTCAACGAGCGGGTATCCAGGTGGCAGGGGCGTTTTGTCAAGGATTCCGGGCTCGAGCATGAAATTGTTACTTATCTTAACAAAAACGGGCGGCTTTACAAGGAAGAGCAATATACTCATACCTATCCGCACTGTTGGCGATGTGATTCGCCGCTTCTTTATTATGCGAAAAAGTCTTGGTACCTGAAGACGACCGAGATCAAAAATCAACTCTTGAAGAATAATAAAAACATACAATGGTATCCCCGTGAAGTGGGCGAAGGAAGATTCGGTCAGTGGCTCGAGAACAATGTGGATTGGGCTCTTTCCCGCGAACGGTACTGGGGAACTCCTCTCAATATTTGGATATGTGGCGAATGCAAGAAACAGCTTGCCGTGGAGAGCATAAATACTCTGAAAAAGCTTTCCGGTTTGGAGGATATTCCCGATCTCCATAAGCCCCATATTGACGAAATCCAATTTCCCTGTCCGGAATGCGGCGCAAGAATGGCCCGTACGCCGGAAGTTATCGACTGCTGGTTCGATTCAGGCGCCATGCCTTATGCTCAGTTTCATTACCCCTTTGAAAGTCATCTTTTCGAAAAGAATTTTCCCGCTGATTTTATTGCAGAAGGAATCGATCAAACGCGGGGATGGTTTTACTCCCTTCTGGCCATTGCCACACTTATCTCCGGTAAGTCCGCATACAAACGCTGTTTGTCCATTGAAATGATTCTGGATAAAGAAGGTCAGAAGATGTCTAAAAGGCGCGGGAATGCGGTTGATCCTAATTTTGTTCTGAATAGAGATGGAGCTGATCCCCTTCGCTGGTATCTTTTTACGGTCAGTCCGCCATGGGTTCCGACGCGGTTTAACGAAGACGGAATTCAGGAGGTTTTAAGAAAATTTTTTGTAACGCTGACCAATACGTACAGCTTTTTTGTGCTTTATGCCAATATTGATGGTTTTGAATATAAAGAAGATTCTGTTCCGGTAAAGAAACGTCCCGAAATAGACCGGTGGCTGATATCCGCATTGAACAGTCTGGTGAAAGGCATTAATCAAAATCTTGAAAGATATGATATCACCAAAGCAGCGAGGCAGATCCAGGAGTTTGTTATCGATGATCTTTCAAACTGGTATGTCCGCCGCAACAGAAGGCGATTCTGGAAATCGGCAATGGGTGAGGATAAACTGGCAGCCTATCAGACGTTGTATGAAACCCTGTTTACCATTACAAAATTAATAGCGCCGTTCATTCCCTTTTTATCGGAGGAGATGTTTCAGAATCTCAATCTGATTCAAACAGAAAAACAGGAAAGTGTTCATCTTGAAACTTACCCCGATCCTCGGGATTCACAATATCAATTTACAGATCCGCAGCTGGAAGAAAAAATGGATCTGGTCAAGGAAGTGGTTTCTCTCTGCCGTTCTGCAAGAAATGAAGCTAAAATTCGAGTCAGACAGCCTCTGCGTAAAACTATCATCATCGCCGGATCAGATCGAAGGCAGAAAGCCATTCAAAGTCTGGAACATGTGATCAGGGAAGAGGTTAATGTGCGTCAACTTTGTTTTAGTGAGGATTCTGACCAGATCATGGTAAAACGCGCGAAACCCGATTTCAGAACCATTGGTCCGAAATTCGGAAAAAAAGTCGGCACAGCAAAATCACTGATTCAGAATTTAACAGCAGATGAGATTGAAAAAATTGAAAAAGGCGAGAAGGTCAAACTGAAACAGGATCAGGGTATTTTGGGCGAAATCGATAAAAACGATATTGAAATCGTCGTTGAAGCCGCTAAGGGACTTGTGGTTCAGTCCAATGGGAATTTAACCGTTGCACTTGATGTCACATTGGATGATGATCTTATAGCCGAAGGATTGGCGAGAGAGGTGGTCAATCGTATTCAGAATATGCGCAAACAGGCCGGATTTGATGTGACAGACCGTATAAATGTTTATTTCGATTCATCGGAAAAGATGATTCAAGCAATTCAAGAGAAAGATCAATATATTCGGGAAGAAACATTGGCCGTACATCTTGAAAATCAACTTCAGAAAGGAGATTATTATAAAGAGTGGGAAATCGAAGACGATACAATCAAAGTCGGAATCAAACGAGTTCGATAATTATCAGCACTTTCAGAGCCAACAGGAGAAGTAAATGAATAAAAAGGATACAGAACATTTCAGACAACTGCTGCTAAAAAAGAGAAAAGAATTGACGGACCAGATGGATTTTATTAAAGAAGTCGAAATGGAGACCACACTTAAAGAGGCGACCGGGGATCATTCTTCCTATTCGTTTCACATGGCAGATCAGGGAACCGATGCTGCAGAACGGGAGAAAAATTTTTACTATGCGCAGCGTGACGGACGTCTCCTTTATCACATCGAACAGGCATTGGAAAGAATAGAAAAAGGAGAGTTCGGCCTCTGTGTCGGATGCGGGAAACCGATACACTATGATCGATTGGATGCGGTACCCCATGCAAGACTCTGCATCAAGTGCAAATCCGGTGAGGAAATACAGCCTGAAGCATCCGATATGGCCGAGGAAGCCGAGTGAAAATCGGATTCATTTTTGCCGGCGCTTTGTTTTTGGATCAATTGACAAAAATTGTGATCCGTCAAACCATGATGCTTCATCAATCCATTTCGGTATTGGGGGAATTGATTAAGATCACATATGTAAAAAATCCCGGCATCGCTTTTGGCCTGCGTGTTCCAAATAACACGATATTTACAATTCTATCTGTTATTGCAAGCATCGGGATTGCCGTTTATCTGTTCACGCATCTTAAAGAAGGCATGGCGATAAAAGCAAGTTTGGCACTGATATTGGGTGGCGCGGTGGGAAATTTAATCGACCGTTTGCTTTTCGGAGAAGTGGTTGATTTTATCGATGTCGGTTTGAAAACACTGAGATGGCCGGTATTCAATGTTGCAGATTCTGCGGTAGTCGTAGGTATGTTTATTCTTTTGTTTACCGTCATCAGAACAGGCGAAACAGAGGAAATTTCTAATATTTCTGCATCTTAGGGGGGAATGGAAAATAGACGCATCAGGATTGAGATTCCTGAACACAAATCAAAGGAAAGGATTGACACATTCCTTGCACATGAAGTAGCAGGAGTTTCGAGAAGCCAGATACAAAAGGCAGTCAAAGATGGGCTGATTACTGTCAACGGACAAAGTGTCAAGGCCAGGCATCAAGTTCAACCCTTCGAAGTTATCGAAATCATCATCACCAGACCTCCTCCGCCTGATATTCTTCCTGAATTAATACCATTACATATCGTTTTTGAAGATGAGTATTTGATTGTGGTAAACAAACCGGCAGGTATGGTTGTGCATCCGGCATACGGTCATTCAAACGGCACGCTTGTGAACGCTCTGCTGGGTCACTGTAATTCGCTTTCAGTGATCAACGATCCGACGCGTCCCGGTATCGTGCACCGGATCGATAAAGACACATCGGGTCTGCTTGTCATTGCCAAAAGGGATGATGTCCATCGGCATCTTGCCATGCAATTTTCGAGGAAGAAAGTTCAACGGGAATACCGGGCGCTCGTCTGGGGGAAAATCAAAAACGGATCAGGAACCGTGGACACCCTTCTTTCGCGAAGTACAAAAGACAGAAAAAAGATAGCGGTATCCGGGACCGGAAAAACAGCTGTTACCCATTATACTGTGTTGGAGCGGTTTTCTTTTACTTCCTTTTTAAAACTTAATCTGGAAACCGGAAGAACCCATCAGATTCGCGTTCATCTTGCACATTTGGGAAATCCGGTCTTTGGTGATCAAACCTACGGAGGCAGAAGCCGGCAGCTTGCCGGATTGAACCATTCAAAAACCCGGCTCGCTGTTTCACTTTTGGAGATGATGCCGAGGCAGGCGCTTCATGCCAAGACACTCGGATTTCAGCATCCCGTCACAAAGGAAATGGTATTTTTCGATTCAGACTTGCCGGAAGATATGGCTCTGGTTCTGCAGAAACTGCGTGAGTCGGATAAAAATGAAGGATAAAAAAATGAAACTCAATCAACTTGTGATTTTTTTAGATGAATATCTCCGTATCAAAGAGATCGGTGATGACAGCCTTAACGGGCTTCAGGTGGAAAACAGCGGTAACGTCAACAAAGTCGCGTTGGCTGTGGATGCGTCTTTGGCCGCTATCGAAAAGGCCCGGATCGCAAAGGCGGATTTATTGCTGGTTCATCACGGATTGTTTTGGGGAAAACCGTTTCCTTTGACAGGAATCATGTATCCAAGAATTCAGAAATTGATCCAGTCGGACATGGCTCTCTATGCCGCGCATCTTCCGCTTGATTTACATGCCGAAGTCGGGAACAATGCGCAGGTTCAGAATATTCTAAATTGGCCTGT
>CAZTZL010000066.1:0-14905 GCA_964617625.1 uncultured bacterium | reverse complement strand
TTTATCCTTTTTCAAAAAATATTTCACCATCTGTACTTTGTTTTGGCCGTTTGAGTCTGTTTTATAATCCACTTCGTCCATCAGAGTTTTCATCAAATAAATTCCCAATCCACCGACGCGGAGCTCGGCCAGATAATTTTTCATGTCGGGAAGTTCCACGTCCTTCATTCTGAATGAATCCCCGCGATCGGTCACAATGATGGCGATTTTTTGATAGTCTATTTTAATGGCGATGTTGATGTCCTGATGCTCGTCATGCTTGTATGCGTGTTTGATTACATTGGAGCATGCTTCATCGATGGCCAGTTCGATTTTATTCGTGTCGTTCGCATCGAAGCCCACTTTTTTTGCCACACCGGAAACAAAATTCCGAATCAATTCCAGATTGTCGGTCTGGCTGGGGATTTTGAGTTGATATTGTTTCGTTTTATTATCCATGGTACGCCCTTTTGTCAGTTGTGTTGGGAGTTAAAAGATATTCAGGAAGACTGGTATTTCTTAATGGCTTCCTCTTCTTTTTTAAAGATTTCGTAAAGCACGGGAAATCCTAACAGATCGAATACGCGGTACACTTTTTCCGTGAGTTCGGCCAGTTTGATGTCCCCGCCCTTTTTGCGGACGTCTTCTATAAATCCCATAAACACACCCAGACCCGCGCTGCTGATGTAGTTGAGTTCGGCGAGGTTGACGATAATGCGCACCTGATCTTCGTCCACCAGTTCCTGAAGGGCTTTTTCAAAGTCCGGTGCCGTGTGGGCGTCCAGATATCCCTTGAGGTATACGATAGAGACATTTTTTATGTCTTTGCGTTTGACTTGAAAACCGTTCATGGAAAACTCTCCTCAGCAATAAATGATATGGAAAATTACTACAATATTTTAAAAATGACAAGCGTTATATCGTCGTGTCTCGGAATTCCCTCTGTAAAAGACCGCATCTGTTTCTGCACTTGCTGAAGCATTTCTTCGGATTCCAACCCGTTGAGACGGGTCAGCATCTCCTTTAAGGCGTCTTCTCCGAATTCCTCGTTTTCAATGTTTCTCGCTTCAACCAGGCCGTCTGTGTAAAAGACGACAGTGTCTGCTTTTTTCAGGCGGAGTGTTTTTACTGATAATGTTTTTTCAAGCACCGCATTGGGCGCCATACCCAACCCGAGGCCCTCAGTTTCGATCCACGAAAGTGTTTCCTTGCGGATCAATCCGACAGGGGGATGGCCCGCACGGACGAATTGCAATTCTCTTTTTGCCGGATAGAGAATTCCGTAAATCATAGTCACGAAAGTCTGGGGCTCGAAGTGTTTGTGCAAAAATCCGTTCATTTCCATAAGAATTTCTTTCGGAGACGAAAAATGTTTTGAAAGCGTCTGGATGGCACCTTTGAGTTCGGCCATATAAAAAGCCGCGGAAGCCCCTTTCCCGGAAACATCGCCTATGACGATGTCCAGCCGGCCGCTGTCCACTTCGATGACATCGTAAAAATCCCCGCCGATGTCGTTGGCCGTTAAACAGAATCCGCTGATATCCATGCCTTTCACGCTGGGCATTTTCTGGGGGAGAAGCCGCATCTGTGCCTCGTGAGCCAGTCTGAGTTCTTCCCTGTACCGCTCCTGTTCAATGGTAACCCGGACCAGATTGGCGCTTTCGAGAGCGATGGCTGACTGATCGGCAAACGCTTGAAAAAGTCCCCTGCACTCGTCCACAAAACCGAACCGTTCCTCTTTCATTGCGTAGATAAATCCCAGTTCTTTTTTCTGTATACGCACGCGGGCGGCCAGGAGAGATCCTGCTTTTCGGTTCCACTTTCTGATTTCCCTGGTTCTTGCATCTTTATTGACATCGTTGATCAGGAGTGGAATGTCATTTTCTTTGATTTCATTCCGTACGTTTTTCAGAAATGATTCTGGCAACTGTTCCGCGGCTTCTTTGCCGAGATTTTGAGATCCTGCAAAACAAAAGGTATCATTTTCCTTCAATTCAATCCACGAAAAATCGGCTCTCACAATCTGTAAAGAGAGTTCGGTGATTTTATCGATCAGTTCCTCTTTATCGAATACGGAGCTGATCGTCGCGCTTAAATTCTGGAAGGATTGGATCTCTTTGGTTCTTCGATCAACCAGGCCGGCCGACGGCAACTGCAGCAGAAGTCCGAGAATGGCCATTGATGAATAAATAACATATATGAGCAGCAGGCAATCTATCCACGCTCCGATTGTGATCGAATAACCGGTCATCACGTTGGGTATTTTCAGGATCTGCTGAAAAACAAAGACAGAAACGAAGATACCGGAAAAAAATACTCCGATCTTTTGTTTCTTGTTCAGGTAGTGAATCCACTTGCACCTGAATCCATTAATAAACGCAAAGAATCCGACAAGAATGAAAAACAGATAATTGCTGTTGAAATTTTCAAAATTTATTTCAACGGGATTGGGAACCAACGTTTTGATTTTTGTCAGCAAAAATACAAAACAGACGTGAAGCAAGATAAAAAGAATCAGCAGCCGGTAGTTTCTCTCGGTTCTTTTCCCCTGCTGGATAAAGATCAGCTCTCTGAATATTAAGATGATCCAGGCCGAAAGGACAGACAGGATGAGAAAAAGGACTAATTCCATCGGTTTCGAAAAACCGGTGAACGAATTTGCTGCTTCGAACGGTTCAATAGAAACGGAGGCCGGCAATTGTTTTTCCAGCATCTGCAGACCGCCGGAAAAAAGAAGTGCGAAGATTCCGAGAAGACGCAGTTTTCCAAGCAGGGAATTTCTTTTCAGTATTCCCAGACAGGAGAATCCGGCCGTCATGAAAAGAAAAAATCCGGCAAGCAGCAATTCCCGGATTTGATCACACGAAACAGGAGAGGGAGAAAGATTGATCAGGCGGAAATCCAGGAAAACAACGAATATCAGCAGAATAAGTGATATGAAACCATAAATCCAGAATTTTTTTGGACAAGTCATGGTTGTCGCCTTTTATACGATTTTAATCAGGACGGCTGTCATGTCATCGTGCTGGGGCGCTTTAAAAGTAAATCGTTTAATCTCGTCCTGAATTTTTTCCAATATCTCATGTGAAGATAAATTCCCAAACCTGACAAGGATTTCTTTTAATTTGCTTTCGCCGTATTCTTCCTGAAACCGGTTTTGTGCTTCATTGAAACCGTCGGTATAAAACAGAATGGTGTCGCCTTTTTTCAGCCGGGAGGTTTCTTCCCGGATGGTTTCGTTGAACACCTGCCCAGGTTCGAGCCCCAAAGCGATCCCGGGCGGGCACAGTTCATCGGCTATTTCATCGTCCGCTCTCCAGAGAATCATGGGATTGTGGCCGGCCCGCGCGTAGGTACATTTCATGGTGTCAAGATCGAAGATACAATAAATCATACTGATGAAAACGCCTCTTTCTGCATTCGCATAGAAACTTTCGTTCATATGAAGCAATACCTCTTTCGGAGAAAAGAGATCCCGTGCGCGGGACTGGAAAAGTCCCTTGGTGAGTGTCATGTAAATCGCGGCGGAGATTCCCTTCCCGGAAACATCCCCGATAAGAACACCGAGTTTTTTATCGCCCAGCCGGATGAAATCGTAATAATCTCCGCCTACCTCTTCAGCCGGGATGCAGATGGAGGCGATGTCCATTCCATCAATCTCCGGATTGGTCCGGGGCAGAAAATGCAGCTGGACATTGCGCGCGATTTCCAGTTCTTTTTTGAATCTCTCCCGTTCGTAAATGCGCTGCAGGTAGTCCGGAACAAAGTGAACAGCTTCTTCGGAAACCGGTTCGCTGCGATAGGCGATAAACGCGATCAAAAGAGCGACCAAAATCATTCCTAACAGAATGGCGCCGTGCAGTGTGTAGAAAGTATTTCCGGTGAATAAGGAAACGATTCCATAATGTAAAATAGGAAGCCCGACAGCGCCTGTCGCCACTGTAAAGAAATCATACCGGAAAAGAAATAGAACAAAAAGCAGTCCCACGAGACCGTTGACTTCGCTTCTCAGGGCAAAAGGCAGAACCTGCGGTATTGGGAAGCGGGAGATCGACCAAATGAGAACGGCGAGAAGAATCACAATCAAATTGTTTTTGACTTTTCTTCTGAGCAGTGTGATTAAAAACAGGCAGTAGGTGACGACAATATAAAACGCGCTGAGGGCGCTTTTTCCAACGGCTATCAGGCTTGGCCATTTGGAAGACCAGAAATAGAGAGGCGATTCACCCAAATTGTAATATCCGTTAAAAAAATGGATGGACGCATAATTGAGTAAACTGATAAATCCGGCACAGATTCCGAGGAGAGCAAGGCCGCGAAACAAACCCAGTCCCAGGTGCGGTGTGAGAATTTTTTTTCTGAGTGAATCGAGAGTCACCAGCTTTTTGGGCCAGACTTCTCTGGTCAGGGATTCGCCCATTGTAAAGAGCGCCCACATTCCCCCGACAATGAAGGGCACAGTAAGCAGGTATCCCAGTAAAATTTCCCAGAGCGGGTCGTCTGATGTGATCACTGATCTGAGGCCGAAAATGCAGGTCCATCCGATGAGGACGATGATTCCAGGGATGAGCCCGGTCTTCAGATCCATCAGATCGAGGCGAAGCCGTTGAATGAAATAGATGACGCCCAGAATGAAAGTGAGTAAAAACAGAATCACGATGGAGACATCTTCAGCAGTATTGCTCTCTTCTTTCAACAGATAAGATTCAGGGAGGATATATTCTTTTTCAAATTTTTTAACGTGGCCATTCTGCACATCGATGCTGATTTGAATGTTTTCGCCAGCGGTCTTTTCTCTCTGATTCCATTGATATTGAAAAATTTTGCCCATCCGGTCGGGGGTGATATTCTTTTTTGTAAAATCCCATGAGCCGCCATGTATGCGAAACAGTTTTTGCGCCAATTCTTTTGCGATCTTTCTGCTCGTTTCTTCTGCAATCGGACCGGACGAAGCAGGGCTCTGCACCTTGATTTCTTCGGGCTGGAATTCAAAATAGATCGGCCGGCCCTTTAAATCGACCATCAACAGAATGGAACCGTTGTCGATAGTAAGTGTATCTTGTTTATTGCTGTTTTCGAATTCGATATTAATCGCCTTTTTACTCGAACGCATGAAAGAGTAGTAGAACACGGAAACAGAATCCCGGATCAGCCGGTTTGTTTTTGATGATCCGAATGTTTGATTTAAGTACTTCAGCTGGTTGCGTTTGTAATCCAGATTTAAATTTTGAGTATAATAATCCAGAGAATACCCAAGACTGTCCACGAATTGTCTCGATCGGTCAATGATTTCTTTGGGTGAATATTCCGTACGGATGGCCGTTTCCGGAGAGAGTCTGGGGTAAAGGAAGAAAGCTATAACAAGCCCTGTCAGTCCGCCTAAAAAAATGAGATTGTCCGATTTGTTTATTTTATATTCTTTACGACGCATTTTTAAAATCCTTCCTGTCCGCCGGAAGCGGATCTTCGATTTACTCGATTGCGATGTCCCATGGAGTATAAAAAGAAAGGTTTTTTCCCAGAATATTTCCCTGATCTGATATGCGAATCAGGTTGCTGTTTCCAGCGTCAGCGACCAGACACCCTCCTGAAGACGAATTGGCAGCAATAGCCGTAATATAGGTAAATCCCTGAATGCTTACAAGTATTTCCCCGTCAGGATCGATTTTCCGGATTTCTTGCGTTTTTTGATCTTCGGATGCGACGGCGGTCCAGCAACAACCGGTGGATTGATCGATTGAGAGAGAAAATATGCTGCGTCCGATATCGATGGTCTTCAGAATTTCTCCGTTCGAGTTTGCCCTGACAAATTTCAGACTATCCGCAATCCAGATCGATCCATCGGTCCGATACCAGTCGATCACGGAGGGATAGACGAATCCGCTGTCAATTCTTACATTTTCCTGTCCATATAAAGAGAGATGGACCACGGATTCATTTTTTGCATCGGTGACCCAGCACCCGCCGTCGTTTCCGGAAAGGCAGATATCCGTGATTTCCCCGAAGCCGGTTGTGGTCCCGAGATTGTTTTTATCTATATCAAAACGTACGATCTCACTGCGGTTATTGTTGCATACCCACAGGATGTGTCTTGTGTTGTCGAATTGAATATCGGTCGGGCGGATGAGGCCGTACTGCCACAGGGCAATTGTCGCGTCCTGCGATATTTTCCAGATGTATCCAAAAACCTCCTCCAGAAAATACGCGGACCGGTTTGTCGAGTCCGCTGTGACTGCTACAGGATACAGATAATAGTCGAACCGGGAAAATTGATGCAGGCAATCGTAGGTTAAATGTACTACCGATCCCTGATAATAATCGACGATCCAGTAATTGCACGGCCCGGGTATCACAGAGACGCTGTCGGAAAGCGGACTTTCGTAGTGAAACGAAGTTTGTGCCGAAATTTTGTAAACTGCTTCCTGATCGTACGGTATGTTTTCGGTGAACACAGATTTGTTCGGTTCGACAGTCCCGATATTTTCGAAAAACGGATTATTTCCCGTGCGTCTGTATATCCGATAGCCGGTCATTCCGGACAGATCGATTTTATCCCATGTCAGGGTAACTGTGTGTCTGTCTGATGTAATTTGAAGACCTGTGGGACGGCCATGTGTTTCCGGATTGTTCGGATCAAGCGGGTTGCTCCGATCGCGGTTGGAACAATGAAAAAATAACAGGAAGATACAGGCAAGACCTGTCAATCGGATTTCTTTGATTTTATATACCCGAAGGGGATTCAGACGGATCAATTTTTTGAGCTCCCCCATATGCTTAAAAATAACGTGATCCCCAAACTGATCTCTCCAATTCCGTAAAGCACTCCCGAACAGGTGTCATATTTTTTCGAATCGCTGAAGTACCGGTTCATTTTTTCCGGATCTCCCGATGAAAGGTAGTTCCGGTATGTTCTTTCCGCCTTGTCTTTATAGTAATATCCCGCAATTCCCGAGGCAAGGGCAGCGATTCCCCCGCCGATGATCCAGTATTTTTTTGAGCCTAGAAAAGAGTGACGATTCGACAGACTTGTCTCGCCGATGCCGGTTTTTTTTAACAGAACATGCAGAATTCTGGAATTCTGTTTTGTCAGGTTGATACTGCTCGACTGATAGCCAGGATATGTTAGCGTGATTCCGCAGAGGTTTTCATCCGGTAATGTTACCGAAGCGGGTGTTTTTCCGATGAGGCGGCCTCCGGAAAAGATATTTGCGCCCGAAGGTGATGAACCGATCCAGCAGGTGCGGTCGAATTTCACGATGAAAAGACGATTTTCTCCTTTGCAGATAGAGAAAGTCGATTCCCAGTCTTGTGACAGCCAGTTCAGCGGATCGGGATTTTGCACCCGGATCGTGTGCTCACCCGGCCCAATCATATAATCGGAAAGAGGTGTTTTGCCAATCGATTGATTATCCAGGCATATATTCAAACCCGAAACGGGGCATTGAATTTCGATCCGGCCGGCGAGCGAGTCGGATTCCGCAGATTGCGAGTAACCAGCCTCCAGGGAACAGAAAAAAAATAAGATGGCGCAGTATTTTTCGAGCCTATTTCTTTTCATCAAATCCATATATATAACGATCTTCCGAAGCGAATATCAGTCTGTTGTGCCAGATCAGTGGTGTTGTGCGGATGCGTCCTTTAGCTTCAAACTGCCAGACGATTTCTCCTGTTATCCGATCTGCCATCATCAGCATCCGATTCAAAGTCCCGAAAAGGACATAATCTTTAGTCACCAGAGGAGACGTTCCAATTACACTTCCCGTGTCGTACTGCCACAATATCGTTCCATCTTTGTTGTCGAGGCAATAGAAAACTCCCTGCGAAGTTCCATAATAGACGCAGTTTTCCATAACGGAAGCGGTTTCAAAAATTCCGCCCGTGGTTTCGTTCTGCCAGAAAACGGAACCGTCTGCCCGGGACAGGGCAAAAAAACGTCCCTGCGGGGATCCGATATAAATTCTATCCAGGTCCAGAACCGGTGTGGCGGCAATATTGACTTCAAGCTGAATTTGCCAGTTTATCTTTCCGCTGTTGATGTCCAGGGACCATAATCTCCCGTTATCCGCGGCAAGGTACAACGCATTTCCGTACTGCGCCGGACTGTTGTAAAATGATCCGTTTAACTTCTTTTCCCAGAGAATTTTTCCAATTTTTGCATCGATTGCCGTAACCTGTCCCGGTATGTTGACTGTAACGAGTGTGTCCCCTGCGAGCAGCGGTTCGCCATCAATTTCACCCGCATCACACTTCCATCGGGTTTGTGTCGTAATCAGGTCGATGCACCGAAGGGTTGGACCGGGTGTTCGCTGGACGACAATAAGATGCCCGGGATCAACGATACAGGTAACTTCGGAACGTTTTCTTGTTCCCAAATCATAGACAGGTTTTCCGGTCCGGATATCCAGAACAGTGATTCGTCCATCTTTGGTACCGAAAAACAGATAGTGATCCGCAGCGATTATGGCATTGCCGGCTGCGGAAGTGGCTTTATATGTCCAGCAGTATTGAGGTTCAGAATTGATGTTTTCCTTGCTGATCCCTGACCGCTGATTGTCGCCGCCCCAGTACCGGATTGACCGGAACGGAATCGACTGATTTTCCGGTATCATTGACCGGTGACAACCCAGAAAGATTGCGGGAATCGTTATCAAATAAAAAATCATCCGTGTATTTTTCATATTCAAGGCAATCTTAGATTGTTTCCTTCGTTCGGCCATCGGGAACGGATTTTTACTGTGTCTTCGTAAACCACGAAACGTTCGGATGGAACGAAGGGAAACGGTGATCCGAATGTATAACAACTGTCGCCGTTCTCATCCCGATAGGCGTCGATCAGATATTCTCCGGGCAGCACATATTCAATGCGATAGGGACCGGGCTCCTGAAGTGCTGATGTATATTTGATATCCGGGTTTCTTATTTGAACGGCTGAAATGAAAATGTCGCCATGCGAAGCCGTGTCCCGGTCGAATACGGTTCCCAGAATTTCGGACAGCGTATCGATGTTGATTGTTCGAAAAGAGATAACCGTGTCCAGCAAGCCGTTACCCGCCAAATCCTGTATGGCTGTTCCCGAAAGCATCATATTGTAAATGGCCTCACTTGCCAGTGGGGTATCCGGCGAAAAGGTACACTCAGCCGGATTGTGCCATCGATAGGTTCCCTCCACAGTCTGTGCCGAACTGTCCTTGAGAACACATCCGCCTGAAAATGGTATCGAATCGATGGCTTCATTAAAACACAAGCTCACGGGCGCAAAGGGATCGACTGTATTTTCTCTGAATTCTGGCCGGGTCCGGGTCAGTTCCGGGCGGGTTGTATCCGGCTGTTGTGTTCCGCCGAATTGCAGTGTGTTGTATTCTGCATCTACCGGATTGCCCGATTCGTCTGTAATCCCCTGCGTGCGAATACGGTAACTGGCATTCTGATCCATGTCCTTCGTATAGAGATGAATCATTTTCAATTGAACCGGATCAAAGTAGTAGAATTGGATACCGAGTGTGTCCGTTGTATCAGAAACGGATATGATGGTAAAAAGCGGGGTAGGAGATGATCCTGCTGGGAAAACGGATTCGCTGAACTGTGCAATCACATGATTTCGATTTATTGCTGTTGCTCTGACCAATGCGGGTTTGAGCGTGTCCGATTGGTTCATCCGGAAGAAAATATTGTCTGCTTCTAAATTTTTATCAGAAAGGTTGGCATCGCAAAACGGAACTCCGATTTCGTCCTCTCCGGATTGGTAAATTAGATCCGCGGCGCGGTCTTTAACAGCGAACAAGCGGTACTTGAAAGGGGCGAGGTAAACCAGCCGGAATGAGCCGTCCGTACTGCACTGAATGACATAATCGGGTTTGTCCTGCGAAGGATTCGGATCCTGATCTTCTTTGATTTGATAGGCCCACACATCGATGGTTTTATTGTCACCCTTATCATACACTTTCCCTTTGATTTCTCCCTCGTCCAGAATTTCACCCGTGGAGAATGCCAGTGTGAATGAAGATTTCATGGGATTGTTCCGATAATCCCTGATGCCTGTCCCGAGTGTAATGACGTATGTTCGATCGGATTCAAGGAGAGTTGGGAAAATGATTTTTAAATTCCGTCCGTGCCACCGATATTTGATTTTCGTCCCCGGGTATGGAGAGATAAAAATCGCATCTTTTCCGGAGACCGGATTGATAGATTCGCTGAACCGGATGAAAACCGAAGTCCTGCGATCAACCCGGGTTTCGCCGACAAAAGGTTCGGTGCGTACGACTTCCGGGGCGGTTCTATCTTCGGGGCCGCCCGGTGGCATACCTTCTTTTGCACAGCCAAATATCAGCAGGATGGAAAGAGCGATAAAATTATAATAGATTTTCATAAAGTTTTTCAAGTTAACAAAAGGAATAAAGCTTCTAAAATGTACATTGAAATGGTTAAAAATGCAAAAGGATTTTGCGGGATTAAATCAGAATATATTTTAAGGTTAGAATGATTGATTCTTAAACCCATCCCCTTAATTTGCAGGCCTCGGCGATGCGTGCCACCCCGACGACGGTGGCTGCCAGCCGCGGATGGAGGTTTTTCTCTTTGATGGCTTCCTGGACAGTATGAAAGGCTTTGGTCAACGTTTCATCGAGTCTTTGATGAACGACATTCTCTTTCCAGAAATGGGAAGAACTGTCCTGTATCATTTCAAAATAGGATACCGTTACACCTCCGGCACTTGCCAGAATGTCAGGAATCACGTAAATTCCTTTTTGATTGAGTATAATGTCCGCGTCGGGAGAGGTCGGTCCGTTGGCCAGTTCGCATACTATCCTGGCTTTGATCTTGGATGCATTGGTTTTTGTAATCGAATTTTCTATTGCCGCAGGATAGAGAATGTCCACTTCCTTTTCAAGAATAGCATCGCGGTGTACGGATTTCGCTCCCGGAAATCCCGATATTGAACCGGTTTTCAGTTTGTGGCCGATCAATTCCTTAACATTGATACCTTTGGATTCGAACAACCCTCCCTTGGAATCACAGACCGCGACCAGTTTACCGCCTTTGAGAATTTCTTGATGAAGCAAAGCTGCTCTCTGTCCTGCGTTTCCAAAACCTTGTATGGCAAAGGTTCCGGTCGGATCGACGCCCAGAATCTTGCAGGCTTCCCGTACGGTAATGACCCCTCCCCTTGCCGTGGCATCACGGCGGCCCTGGGATCCGCCCATTTGAATGGGTTTGTCCGTGAAGACTCCGGGATGGTGGCGCTGTGTGATGGTTTCAAATTCATCCATCATCCATGCCATAATTTGAGGATTGGTATACATATCCGGAGCCGGAACGTCTTTATCGATACCCAGATAGGGAGCGGCAACACGGACATAGGCACGTGAAAGATTTTCGAGTTCTCTTTCAGACATGGTTTTTGGATTACACAGAATTCCCCCCTTGCCTCCTCCCAGGGGCAGATCCACGACGGCCGTTTTGCAGGCCATCCAGCAAGCAAGGGCTTTGATGGTGTCAATGGTTTCGCTGGGATAGAAGCGGATTCCTCCTTTGGCCGGACCGCGGGCCGAATTGTACTGGATACGGCAGGCGTGAAAAATTTTCACGCGGTTATCATCCATTTTTACCGGCAGTGTGAATAGGAATTGTCTTTGAGGCCAGGCGATTAACTCTGTAGTCGCTTCATCCAGAGTAAGGATTTTTGCAGCTTCATATATTTGTTTCTGGGCAATTTGAAAGGAATTATATGATTTCATGTTTTGTCTTCCTCTGTCGATGGTGAATCGAGTTGCGTATCGAATCCGGGGTTGTCAAATATATCGAGAAGAATTCGGTACCAGCAACCTTTACACATAAGCGCACGATCCACACTCAGGAGAACTTGTTCCCAGGGGCTCAATTCTCTCCCACAATGAGGGCAGGTTTCCGGTGTTTTATCGCGATCTTGCAACATGCATTCCTGGTTTATAGATAATGCCTTCGCTCAAATGGCCGCTCATTTTGATATAGACGGGTTTTTTAAAACGAAGCAACCGGGTGTACTTTAACTCTTCAACCGGAGATTGTGCAAGGAGCCAGTCCCATTCGATAAAACTCTCACGGGTTTCAGATTTTATTGTAAAATAACCGACCATAAATGTATTCAGATTTTGAAAGAAATGGGATCCTTGTGAGGGTTCAACAACAAAGTCTTTAAATCCGGTTTCGATGATGGCTTTTGCTCCGGCAATCTGGTCCCATCTGACGGGGATTCCCAACCAGGGGTCCAATGTTCCCCAGCGTCCCACGCCTATGAGCAAATAGGGTCGCTTTTCCAAAATCAGTTTGGCATTTAACTGACTGATTTCCTGTGCGACCTGTCGACTTTGAGAGCGGTCGAACTTATCCCGGTTCACGAGTACAATATCAAAGATGTCTTTCAAGATGCCATTCCCTAGAACCTGTTCACTATGACAGATGAGATTTTTTTTGTTCACTTTTTCGATTTTTAAAACTTCTAACTCAGGATTGACGATCATCGGCCGCATTTGAAGAAGGCCGAATTCATTCGGCTGTTCTTTTGGATGTGATAGATTCACAGCAAATTCGATTTCTACGGGTGTACCCATTCCCCATCCCCCCATATCGAGAATCAAATCCAGAATATCAGGCAGTGGAAAAGTTTTTTGTTTCAACAAGGGAGAAAAGGTAACCAGTCGTACGCCTTTTTTCGATAATCCGTCATAGATTGTGTTGTTTTCAGATGAATAGGTCGAACCGATTTGACATAAAGTTCCATCGGTTTCCGCTTCATTTAGATCGTATGTTTTCATGTATTGATCTATCGTTTCGATATCTTTCTCTTCATGTTGGTCAAGTTCGATAGCATAAAATTCCTTCTGATTGTTGTCAAGAAAAGATTTTGTAGAAGCAAACTGGTCCAAATAATTTGGGTATTTGGGACAAAACCGTATCGCTGAACCGCCTTCCATCACCATTTTCCCAAGACCCAGAGCCATGGATACGACTCCATCGGAAGATTTTTGCGGCAGGACAGGATAGAAATTAAACGATCTGGCCACACCTGAGAAATCCGGGTAGAACCGATTGTTATGTCTGCTGCCAATCATTTTTTGAATAATCACGGCCATTTTTTCATCTTCAATATGATATGAAGTAGCTTTGATATAATTTTTGGCCGATTGGAAAAAGGTCGAGGCATAAACCCGTTTTACAGCTTTGATCAATTCTCCGAGCCTGACAAATGCATCGGGATGGGTATTGGGCAGCATATATGTTTTATACACACCGGCAAACGGATGGTTGTGAGAATCTTCAAGCAGGCTTGACGAACGGACGGCCAACGGTGCGTCGACTAGATCCAGGAAGGCCAGAAGTTCACCCAGAATTTCTTCAGGAAACTTTTTTGCTTCAATAAATTTTTGAACAATTTCCTTGTCATCGTTGGTTTCCAGGGCAAAGTCGCGGAGGTTGTTTTCTTCGATGAATTGATCGAAGATATCTGTGCCGATAATCACCGCTGGGGGGATGTATATTCGCACATTTTCAAATCGGTTTTGTATATTGTAGTTATTGATTAGAATATTAACGAAACTCAATCCTCTTGCTTTACCTCCCAGGGAGCCGCCGCCGATTCGTGAAATGCTGCTGTATGGATCGAAGGATTCTTTTTCAAAATCAGTAATGATACCTCTTTGCCTAAGTTTTCTATACTCGCGGAGAGATGAGATTAAATCTTCGCGCATTGCTGTGATGGATGGGAAGTCGGATACTTTGCGGGGACGAAGCCGGTGGGCCAGCCAGAATTCCGTTCTTGCTTTCAGCCAGTTCGAAAAATGATTGCGTTCGGCATGGTACTCCATGCTCTCATTGGGAATCACTTTGAGCTCTTTTTCCAGCGTCAATAAATCTTGCGCGCGTCCTACTTCTCTTCCGTCCGGCAAACGAAAAACAAAATCTCCAAAATTGAGATATTCCATCATAAATTGCCGTAATTCATCCAGTAGATTCTCGGAGTCTTTTCTCAAGAAAGATGCATTGATTGATTTTGCTTTCTCTTTATTGGTAGGTAGGGTCGAATGAAGCAATACGGGAATGTCGGGGTGGTTCTCTTTGACTGCTTTCGCAAAATGCAATCCCGCCCGGGGATCCAATTTCCCGTTGTGAGGGAAGTCGATGTCGGAGATGATGCCCAAGATTGTTTCGTGGTAGTTGGTATAAAATTCCCAGGCCTCTTCATAGTTTGTGCAGAGAAGAATTTTCGGCCTGGCCCGTTGACGCAACTGTTTGTGAGAAAGATTGATGCCTTCAGAAATCAGACGCTGGGATTGCATCATCACTTCCAGGTAGATAATAGGTAAAAAGGATGAATAATACCTCACGTCGTTCTCAATCAGCATGATCGATTGCACGCCAACAAGATGGGTATCGTGCTCCACATTGAGGCGATCCTCAAGGAGTTTAATGATCGCCATTAAAAGCCGGAAATCTCCCTGCCAGATGAAAATCTGATCGAAAACTTCCGCCTCGTTTTTCTGGAAAAGTTCCGAGAGTTCCCGGTTATCAAATGCCAGGAGGACGATGGGAATGTGCACGTTTTCTTTTCTGAGTTTTTTTACGAGGGAGACCGGTCTCATATCTTCGATATGGAGCGTAGCAATGATCAGATCGAACCGCCTTTCCTCTTTAGCCAGTACGATCGCTTCCCTGCCGCTCGCGACGCGTGTCAGCTCCGGTGCGTGTGTTAGATTTAAACCCTGGTATTTTTCTCGAATTAGTTCGTAAAGCCGTCCGTCTTCTTCCAGTACATAAAGATCATAAAGGCTACTTACGAGGAGGATATCCCGAATTCTGCGACGCATCAGATTCTGGAAACCCTGAAAACGGGTGCCGTATCCATGTTCGACCCATAAAGGATCGGCATGAGGAATTGAGATTTTTAAATGAT
>CAZTZL010000065.1:0-15081 GCA_964617625.1 uncultured bacterium | reverse complement strand
ACACCCTTTTACCTCATCCCGTCTCAGCGGGATGAGGATTTCCCCTCGAGGGGAAATATCTATAAGTCCTCCCTTGAGGGAGGATTTAGGTGGGTGTTGATATGAATTAACAAAAAGCCCGAAACTCCAAACGGAGATTTCGGACTTGCTAATTAATCTTTTTCACCAACATACCATTAATGTCGGGATAGAATCCCGACCTACAAACTTATATCAGAAATTAAATTATTTTCCGGACAAATACGCGTCCACTCCTTCCGCGGCCTGCCTACCCTGGTCAATGGCCCGGACAACAAGCGAAGCGCCCGCCACACAATCTCCGGCCGCGAAAACACCCCGCTTGGATGTCATATAATCGGAATCAACAGAAATGTGACCTGCCTCATTCAACTGAATGTTCAGATTTTCAACCAGCGGGCCATGTTCCACATGAAGAAAGCCCGTGGCAAGAAGAACCAGATCTGCTTTTAATTTGAATGCCGAATCCGCAACTTCCTGAAACGACCGGCGTCCGCTCTCATCAGGTTTCGACCATTTAATTTTGATACATTCCAGGCCCTTTACCTGATTACCATCCCCTGTAAAAGCTTTTGTCAAAACACTCCACACTCTTTCGCACCCCTCTTCCTGGGAACTCGAAGTGCGCAATACATCCGGCCACAGCGGCCACGGATTGTTTGTTGTTCGCTTTTTCGGAGGTTCGGGCAGCAATTCGATCTGTGTGATGCTCCGCGCACCCTGACGCCGGGCCGTGCCGATACAGTCGGAACCGGTATCGCCGCCTCCGACGACGACCACATCCTTCCCTTCGGCAGTGATTCTGTTTTTGGATGAAATACGGTCGCGGGAGATCAGGCGGTTTTGCTGGATGAGATACTCCATGGCGAAATGAATACCCGCCAGATTTCTGCCCGGCAAATCAATATTTCTCGGAACGGTTGCGCCTGCCGTAATCACGGTCGCATCAAACGTCCGCAGCATGTACCATGTCGAAAGATCGACACCGGCGTCGACTTTCGTTTCAAAAACGACACCCTCCTCCTCCATCTGCTTCAGCCGCCGGTCAATGATCCACTTCTCGAGTTTGAAATCGGGAATCCCGTAACGCAGCAGTCCGCCGATACGATCGGATTTCTCAAAAACCGTCACATCGTGACCCCGGCGGGCCAGTTGCTGGGCCGCGGCCAGTCCCGCCGGGCCCGAACCGATGACCGCCACTTTTTTCCCTGTTTGATAAGGAGAAGGTTCGGAACGAATCCATCCCTCGTTCCAGCCTTTTTCGACAATTTGCAGTTCGATATGCTTGATGGTAACCGGGTCCTGATTGATGGACAGTGTACATGCAGATTCACACGGAGCCGGACAGATACGGCCTGTAATTTCCGGAAAGTTATTCGTATTATGAAGCAGATCGAGCGCGGTTCGCCAGTGGTTCCGGTAGACCATGTCGTTCCATTCCGGTACGCGGTTTTTTACCGGGCAGCCGAAAGCGTGACACGTCGGCACTCCACAGTCCATGCACCGTGCGGCCTGCTGATGCAGAACACCGGGACGAAGCGGATGCTCGAATTCCTTAAAATCCTGAATACGCTCACGTACCGGACGTTTCACAGGATTGGTCCGTTTATATTCCATAAATCCTGTCGGCTTGCCCATTTTAAACCTTTTTTTGGAAATATGATAATTCCGGTTTTCGAATAATCAATACTGAATTATGGTTATCGCAGAAAACCCTTATCCCTGAAAAACTTCCTCTGTGGCCGAAACGGTTTCGGTATCCTTATCCTCTTTCAAACGCATCCGTTCAAGAACCAGCTTGTAATCGATGGGCATCACTTTCACGAACAGCGGGAGATGCGATTCCCAGTTTTCGAGCAGCATTTTGGCCCTTTCGCTCTGCGTGTAACGCAAATGATTTTCAAGCATGGTCTTCAGTTGAGTTCGATCTTCCCGGCTCCAGACACTTTCCAGGTTAACCATATCCAGATTGCACCGGGTATCGAACAGCTGCGAGCGGTCGTACACATAAGCGATCCCGCCGCTCATACCGGCGGCAAAATTGTTGCCTGTACTGCCAATCACGACAACAACTCCTCCCGTCATGTATTCGCATCCGTGATCGCCGACGCCTTCAACCACGGCTTTCGCGCCGCTGTTTCGGACGGCAAAACGCTCGCCGGCCATTCCTTTGATGTATATCTCCCCACCCGTGGCTCCGTAAAGAACCACGTTTCCGACAATCACATTTTCATGAGACCGGAAAGTGGCATCCTCAGGTGGAACAAGAATGATTTTCCCGCCGGACATGCATTTGCCCAGATAATCGTTCGAATCACCTTCCACGCGGATCGTGATTCCCTGAGTTAAAAACGCGCCGAGACTCTGGCCCGCGGACCCTTTCAAATGAAGCTGAATGTGATCTTCGGGCAATCCTTTCGGCCCGAACCGTTTGACAATTTCTCCGCTGAGCCTGGCTCCGATTGTTCGATGAACGTTCCGAACCGGCGATGAAATATAGACTTTCTCTTTCGATTCGAAAACAGGTTTTACTTTCTCAAGAAGAACCTGATCCAAATCCGTATCTTCATTTTTGTCCTGCTGTCTGATACATCGGCGATTGATTTTATTTCCGCTGTTCCATGAATACAAAATCGAACTCAGGTCCAGATTGTGTGCTTTCCAGTGCTCGACGGCTTTGTTAAAACCCAATACATCCGCACGGCCAACCATTTCATCGATCGTTTTGAACCCGAGCTGGGCCATATTTTCTCTCAACTCCTGAGCGATGAATCTTAGAAAATTTTCGACATGTTCGGGTTTCCCGGTAAATCGGGATCTTAAATCCGGATCCTGCGTGGCCACTCCGACAGGACAGGTATTCAGATGACATTTGCGCATCATGACACATCCCAGTGTAATGAGGATAGATGTGCCGAATCCAAATTCTTCAGCACCAAGCAGCGCGGCAATGGCAAGATCCCGTCCTGTTTTCAATTGTCCGTCCACCTGGATTCGAATCCGGTCCCGAAGCTTGTTGCCGATCAGCGACTGCTGGGTTTCGGCCAGACCTAACTCCCACGGCAATCCCGCATGTTTGATAGCGGTTAACGGCGAGGCGCCCGTCCCGCCATCGTGGCCCGATATCAATATGCCGTCGGCTTTTGCTTTGGCGACACCCGAAGCAATGGTTCCAACACCAACTTCAGAAACCAGTTTAACCGAGACTCTCGCATCGGGATTGACCGATTTTAAATCAAATATCAACTGTGCGAGATCTTCAATCGAATAGATATCATGATGGGGCGGAGGCGAAATCAGCGTAACACCCGGTGTTGTGTACCGGACCTCGGCAATCTCCTCGCTGACTTTATGTCCCGGGAGCTGTCCCCCCTCGCCCGGTTTCGCGCCCTGGGCCATTTTAATCTGGATTTCATCCGCATTGATGAGATACGCAGTTGTCACGCCAAACCGGCCCGAAGCCACCTGCTTGATCGCCGAGCGTTTGCTGTCGCCGTTGGGAAGCGGAACAAACCGTTTCGGATCTTCTCCCCCTTCACCCGAATTGCTTTTCGCTCCCAGCCGGTTCATGGCAATGGCGATGGTTTCGTGTGCTTCCCGGCTGATCGAGCCGAAAGACATCGCCGCAGAAACAAACCGCTTGACAATGGATTCAACGGGTTCGACTTTTTCAATAGGTATCGGTTTGCATTTTTTATATGTGAACAAACTCCGAAGTGTCATTTTTTGTCTGGATTGTTCTTCACAGATTTGTGTATAGGTTTTAAAAACCGAATAATCACCGGTTCGTACAGCCTGTTGCAGATGATAAATGGCTTCGGGATTCCAGAAATGTTTTTCCCCGTTTACTCGAATATGATACGAACCTCCGGCATCTAAAAGTTTTTCCACCGGCTTTTGAATCGGATAGCCTTTACAATGACGGAGATTCACTTCCCTGGCAATTTCATCCAAATCCATGCCGCCAATGCGGGAAGATGTCCCGCAAAAATAGGAATCGATGAGCTTCCGGCTGAGACCGACCGCCTCGAAAATTTGTGAACCGAAAAAACTGTGCAGTGTCGAGATGCCCATACGGCTCATTGTTTTCAATAAACCCTTTTTAATTGCCGTAATATAGGCATCCATGGCTTCTTCAGGAGATTCCACACTTTCAAGCAGACCGGATTCCGACATGCGGCGCACCGTATGAAAAGCAACATAGGGACAAATGGCATCTGCGCCATAACCGACTAACAGGGCAAAATGCATCACCTCTCTCGCTTCCCCTGTTTCGATAATGATGCCGACTGCGCTCCGCTTTCCTTTTTTAATCAGATAATGATGCAATCCCGCTGAAGCTAAAAGAGCAGGAATCGGTGCATGATTTTGATCGACATTCCGATCCGTAAGAACCATCAGGGTAACGCCCCTGTCAATGGCTGATTCTGCCTGACGGAACAACCCGTGCAAGGCCTTCTTTAACTCTTTACCGGAACCCTGAGCCGGGAAAACCATATCCAGTTCGTGAATGACGATTGCAGGATGATTGGTCTCTTTGAGCTGGACCATATCCTGAATCGTCATGACGGGATGAGGAAGTTTGAATCCGCGATATTGATTTGCAGTCTCCTCCAAAAAATTGCTCTCGCGTCCGAGAAAACTGTCCAGTGACATGACCAGTTCTTCTCTCAGCGGGTCAATGGGTGGATTGGTCACCTGGGCAAACAGTTGTTTGAAATAGGCAAAAAGAAGTTGAGAACGGTTCGAGAGAACAGCCAGGGCGGTATCATTTCCCATCGACCCGATCGCTTCCTGCCCTCTGGACGCCATCGGGCTGATCACCATTTTGAGTTCTTCATCCGTATACCCGAAAACGTGCTGTTTCCGAAGTAAAATATCGTCTTCCATGGAAGGAATCCGGGACGGGATAAACATTCCCCTCAAATCGATCCGTTTTTCCTTGATCCATCTCCGGTACGGACTCTGGCGGGACAATTTAGCCTTGATTTCATTGTCCGGAACAATGCGATGCTGTTTCAGATCGACAAGAAACATTTTTCCCGGCTGCAAACGCCCCCGGCTCTGAATCTGATGGCCGGGGAAATCCAGAACTCCGGTTTCCGAGGCCATGACGATAATGCCGTCCCGGGTGACCGTATACCGGGCGGGGCGCAGACCGTTCCGGTCCAGTGTCCCCCCGATGTATCGGCCATCCGTAAATACGAGCGCCGCCGGGCCATCCCAGGGTTCCATAATGGCCGAATGAAATTCATAAAAAGCGCGCTTGTCTTCACTCATGAGTATCTCTGGTGAACAGGCTTCCGGTACCATCATCATCATGGCATGGGGAATGGAACGGCCTGCCATAACGATTAACTCAAGAACATTGTCAAATATGGCAGAATCACTGCCGCCTTCGATAATAACGGGTTTGATTTTATCAATGTCTTTTCCAAGAAGCGGGGACGCCATGGTCCTCTCTCTTGCGCGCATTCGATTGATATTGCCTCTAAGCGTGTTAATCTCGCCGTTATGGGCGACATAACGAAAGGGCTGCGCCAGGTTCCATGTGGGCAATGTGTTTGTACTGTAACGCTGATGAACCAGCGCATAGGCGCTCATAAAAAGAGAATCTTTCAGGTCGGGATAAAATTGAGGAAGCTGGGTGCCGGTTAAAAGCCCTTTATACACGATTGTCCGGCTGGACAAGCTAACAATATAAAACTGGCTCGCATTTTCATCCAGCCAACTGGCAATCTGTTTTTCGACAAGCCGCCGGATTACGTAAAGTTTACACTCAAATGATTCGGAAGGAATTTGATTTCGTGCGATGAAAAGCTGAAATACCTGAGGTTCGGTGGAACGGGCAAGATGGCCAAGATGATTGTCCTGAATGGGAACCGGCCGCCATCCAAGTACCTGACCGCCTTCCTGGCTGACTATCTTTTCGAAAACGGATCGGCAGCGCTTGGCAAGCAATTCATCCGAAGGCAAGAAAACCATACCGACGCCATAATCGCCTGAAACGGGGAGTTTAAAATCACGACATGCGCGTCTGAAAAATGTATCGGGAATCTGAATTAAAAGGCCGGCTCCATCGCCGGTGGATTTATCTCCTCCAACCGCACCGCGATGTTCCAGATTGATTAGAACTTGAATTCCGTTTTCAACGATGGTATGGCCCGCTTCTCCATTGATTCGGACCACAAAACCGATACCGCAGCTATCATGTTCAAAAGCAGGATCATAGAGACCCTGCTTTTGAAAAACACCAGCTGCATTTTGCTTGAAATACTGTTTATGTTTTCTTTCCATCAACTGTCATAATATAAATGGAATTCATGTGGATGCGGCCGCAGCGCAATTTCATCCAATTCATTTTCACGCTTCCACTTAATCCACGTCTCGATAACATCCTTGGTAAAAACATCGCCTGTCAGCAGAAATTTGTGGTCCTTCTCGAGAGCATCGACTGCTTCAGCCAGTGAACCGGGAGTCTTCGGATATTTTGCCAACTCCTCCGGCGTCATCTCATAGATATCACGATCCAGTGGCTTACCCGGGTCGATTTTATTTGTAATGCCATCTATCGCGGCCATAAGCATTGCCGTCCATGCCAGATATCCATTGGCTGTCGGATCGGGACAGCGAAACTCAAGCCGTTTTGCTTTCGGATTCGGCGAGTACATGGGTATCCGCACCCCGGCAGATCGATTTCGTGCACTCATCACCAAATTCACCGGTGCCTCAAAACCAGGCACCAGACGGCGATATGAGTTCGTTGTCGGAGCCGCAAATGCCAAAATAGCCGGCGCATGCTTCAATATACCGCCACATGCATACAATCCAATGTCACTTAATCCCGCATATCCCTTGCCTGCAAACAGCGGTTTTCCGCTTTTCCACAACGAGATATGCGTATGCATCCCGCTGCCATTGTCCTGAAATACCGGCTTTGGCATAAATGTGACCGTTTTGCCATTCCTCTTGGCAACGTTCTTGACAATGTATTTATACCACATAAACTGGTCAGCCATCTTGACCAGGTCCTGGAACTTCATATCAATCTCTGCCTGTCCGGCTGTTGCTACTTCGTGATGGTGGGCCTCGACGATAATCCCTACTTTCATCATTTCAAGAACCATCTCGGTGCGCAAGTCCTGCAATGTATCAGTCGGGCTTACCGGAAAGTAACCGCCCTTGAAGCTTGGTTTGTACCCAAGGTTGGGTTCCTCAAATCTCGCTGTATTCCACGAGCCCTCGACGGAATCGATCATATACATTCCGGTGTGCTGATTCTGTTCATACCGGACCTCGTCAAAGATAAAGAATTCCGGCTCGGGTCCGATATAGCACGTATCCGCAATACCGGTTTTTTTCAGATATTTCGTACCTTTCATGGCAATGTGTCGCGGGTCCCGTGTATAATTCTCTTTGGAGACCGGATCGACAATATCGGCTATTACACTGACAATCGGTTCCTTGAAAAAAGGATCAACCACCACCGTATTCGGATCCGGGATTGCAAGCATATCCGACATATGGATTCCCTGCCATCCTCGAATCGAAGAACCGTCAAATCCGACGCCGTCCACAAAAGTGGATTCATCCCATGTTTCAATGGGAAAAGTACAATGCTGCCATGTTCCCAGCAGATCCACAAATTTCAGATCAACCAATTTAGCATTGTTTTTCTGGGCAAATTCGAAGAAATTTTTTGGTGTCATTCGTTTGTACTCCTTTTAATCATTCATCTTTTTGATTTGCATGTTACGCTTTTTCTATTAAATTAAAGGGAAAGCTGGGGCGGAAGGACTCGAACCTTCAATATCCTGGTTAACAGCCAGGCGCATTGCCAATTATGCTACACCCCAACAATTTACTTCATTAACGCAACAGTCATACCAAACTAAAATGAATGAACGATTATAAGGATTTTAATATTAACTAAATCTTTGATAACATTAAACAGGACGCAAGTTCAATTATCTCAAATAAATCATATTTATTGGAATAAAAAAATGCAAGAACAGACATTACTGTATTATCTTTTTATCTTTACAACAATATTGTAACAAAAAGAAATTTTACAGATATAAATCCGACAGGCTTTCAATTGTCAATGAACAACAGTCTAATTCATCCAAGTATATGCGTCGCACTTCCTGTAATTAGGATGAATAAGATAAATATATTTTTAGGAAAAATCAATACTTTTTACATATTTTATTAACTCTAAAAAATAAAATTATCCAACCAGCCAACATTATTGTATCATTTTAATTCAACAAAGACAATAATGTTATATCAACATCAATATATTAAGCTCAATTCTTGATTGGATGAGGCCAATTATGAAAAAAATGAAAATAGGCATTATCGGGGCGGGCATGATCGGAGATGTACATATTAACAATATTTTAAAAGACGGACGAGGCGAAGTCATCTGGATCGCCACACAGACCGAAAAAACGCTCAAAGAGAAATTGAATAAACATCACATTCAAAAAGGAACAACACGCTATCAGGAAATATTGGAAGATTCTTCTATTAATGCTGTAGTGATCGCTTCTCCCCCGTTCACACATCTTGAAATGGTTAAAAACGCTTTGGATTCGGGGAAACACATCCTGCTTGAAAAACCCATGGTCGCCAATCGAAAGGACCTTGAGGATATAATCAGGATAGTGGAGTCTCATCCTGATTTGCTTGTTCTGGAATGTTCATGCCGTCATGCACGGTTACAGCCAAAGTTCAACTTTATCAAATCGATTATTGACAAGGGACAGATCGGAGAAGTTTATCATATCCATCACAACCATCTCATGCGTTCCACCTTCATCGAGTACAATCCCCGCGGCAGATGGGCGTTGCTCAGCGAAAAAGGAGGCGGCGGTCCGTTCATCGACTGGGGCGTGTACGATCTTTCATTCCATCTGGGAATTTTAAATGACCGCCCGGAAGTCCGGACGATCCAATCGTTTACCAAAAACGGCCTCAAGGTTTTCCAGGATCCGGGTATCGTCTCCGATATCGAAGAACACGGGGCCGCTTTCATGACATTTTCCGAAGGATTGACCTATTATTATGAAAGGGGAAGCGGTGTCCATTTCGAAGAGAGCAACGAAACACGCATCTTCGGCACAAAAGGGGCACTGCGATTCGCTTTCTGCTCATGGGATTCATCAGAAGTGGATTATTATTATATCGATGAAAAAAATCAGGAAAAACACAAGAAACTTCAAATCGATATGAGCCAGCACAGCGACGATAATTTCGAACTGATCCGCCATTTTATGGACTGCCTGACAGAAAACAAAGAACCGCGAATGACTGTACAGCTCGCGGCAAAACATCTGGATATTTTATTTCGGATTTTAAATAAGTAGCAGTTATTTTCGAAGGATCGAATCCATCGCCTCTTTCAAAAAGAAAATCCCATCGTCGGGAGGATCTTTCAATATAAATAGATAATCCCCGTCCGGAACAACGATTGTCTCGGTTTGATAGGAACTGGTTGCACAAAAAGCATGCTCCCCCATCTCCGGAATGCGTTCGATCTTTCCCGATTGTTTAAAATGCTCGGCCAATTTTTCTCCCTGTCGAACTGCTTCCGACTGAGATTTTGTATCTGCGACCAGGAGCATGCTGGTCTCCTCTCCTTTTTGATACTGAACCGAAAAAACAGGGGAAAGAAATGAATATCCGAGCGGCGCCCGAAGAATATACTGCTCCGATCTGGCGATGCGGTTTGTATCGGGAAATCTGGAAAACAGGTTTGGCAGACTTTTTCCGGTACCAATATTTTCTGAAATTTTCCTGGCGATTTTTTCAAGCAGCGGCAGAGTGGAACCCGATTCGCTGAAAGCCGTTAGTTTCACGTAATACCGGTCCTGAAAAAAGTTCAAACCCAATTCATCGCCGTAACCCTCCGCTCCGATATCTAAAAAATGGTATTCCGGGGATCTCTCCGAAGCATACATACCAAAAGCAAGGAGTGAATCGTTCATATCGTAAATATCGACAGTGACTTCTGCCTCTTGGATAATATAATCCCGATGAATCAGCGCCGTAAAATGATACGCGTGAAAAGATTCAGCTGCGCCGTCGATGTATTCCCAGAGATTCCTGCCGTAAAACACACCCTTGCCGTTTGGACGGGCACCTGTTTCCTCAATTCCGTAAAGCAGCATTTTTAATCGATTCTGAATATCCCGTGGAATATCTTCTTTTTCTGAGCTGGCAATCTTGTCCGGATATCCGCTGCTTTCCTGAGCGTGAATAATCCCAGCCGCTATGGAAATGATAAATAAGAGAGAGATAAACTGCTTTTTCATGATCAACAATTTTCCTTACACTACATAAATCTCGGATTGCGTATTATGACCTCTGCTGAATTTTTCTATCTGCTATTTAACCAAAATCATTTTCTGAAATAGATCAACGGATTGACTGTTATTCCCAACTTCTATCCTGCAAATATACATGCCGCTGGGGACCTGCTTCCCGGTCTCGTCTTTCCCTTCCCAGTGTACCGAATGAGATCCCGGAGACTGTTTCTCATCGATCAGAGTCACCACATAACGGCCCGTCTCGTCAAAAACATCCAGCCGGACATTGGCCGTATCTAACAGACGATAGTCGATTTGCGTTCTGGGATTGAACGGATTCGGAAAATTACGGGTAAATGTGAAAAGTTCGGGAGTACTTTTATTCCGGGAATGGCGAACATCGGTCGGATTGCATCGGCCATGGTCGATATAGTAGGGCCTTACAGACGTATTCTGAATACTGTACTCGCTCGTTACAGCCACTTCAAGACCCCAGTCATGCAGCGTATCGTAAGTTCCATCTTCTGTCATGTCCAGAATGGGAGTACTGTTCCCGAACCAGGACCAGGCGATATATCCGATTTCATTGAGATGACACTGCTCGATAATTATCTGATAGGGAATCGTCGTCTCCGGCGTCACTTCAGTGCCGTTCCAATCAAACCAATTCCCAAATTCGCCCACAATGAGCGGAAGGTTCATATTAACCGATTGTTCAATTTCCTGGCTGATTAATGATTCCGGGTATCCCGTTTTTTGATTCCACCACATGTGAACGGAAAAAATCAAATTGCTGTCCGGGTCCACACTGATCAGATAGGGGCCTTCAGATTGAAGCACATTGATCCTTTTGCCGCAATCGGTTCCATCAATAATGAGCGGCACATGAATATCCGCTTGTCTCATCCGCAGAATAGCCGTTTCGTAAGCAGCTCGGAATGCAGCCGGTGTAGCGGCATAATCACCCGCTTCATTGGCGATATTAAGAAGCAGATACTCTTCGTGATTGATAATCACATCAACAATGTCAGGTCTTGTCCAATAATCGACGACCTCATCCAGCAGACTCAAATCACAGGTCGCATCGTGACATTCGATCATGGGAATCATCAACAAATCGATGCAATTTGTAATGGCCGCATCGAGTTCATTGGCTGAACCCGTTGTGTCCCAGACAATCCGGATCACATTCGCCCCGGTTTTCTCGATCTCTTCGAACTGCGGCAAACCGTCTTTCTGATACCAGATGTTGGGATTGGCCACACCGCGCAGAATCACCTTTTCCCCGCACTTGTCGTAGAGATGCCTGCCGATCACCCTGAATCCCGGATGGGTCCCGCTTTTCAATCCCGAAACCAGGCCGAAACAAATGAGCATTCCGGCCAGACAGCGGTTCTTGTATATCCGCATTTTCATAAAAATCATCCTCTTCATGATTGATCATTGCATCGTGTCGGTGTATATTGATGCACCGACACATCGGTTCCTGTTATAAAATACGATATTCTCTGATCTGATGAAAGTGAATAATCAAAACATGTCCATCGCTTCAATGGGATACGGACATTCCACATTCACTTTAAACTCCCATCCTCCCCATCCCTGGGAAACCTTGATCATGAGAACATTGACGCCCTGTTTTAATTTTGCCATGACCTGATCCGGTTCGTGTGTAATCCCCCTGAAGACGTGGCGGGAAAATCTTTTTTCACCGTTCATCCAGACCTCGATCCCGTCATCCGAATTGAAATTGAGGAGAATCTCCTGATCCCGGTCCGATTTGAGAAAAGTGACACCGTATGCGAGGGCATAATCCACATCAAAATGCTTTTTGATATCGATGATATGTTCCGCATTGCATTCGGCTTTGACCCACATGACTTCGGATCCGTTCTTTCCAGAATAGGTCTGATCGAGATCGAGCGGCCCTTTTTCCGGAGGATAGGAATATTTAGAAAGATGGACCGTCGTATCGTAATCGAACGGACCAGCCAAATACCAGTCGCAGAGATTGGACAGCTTCTCATCCATGATTTCAGAAAGTGTGTATTCTTTTCCTTCCATCTCGAAATTCAAACAAACTTTTCTTTGGGACCGCACACCCAGAACTTCTTCGAGAGGCTGTTCGAAAATGATACGCCGATTACCGCCGTTGATAATACTGTATTTTGATTCGGAGAGAATCCGCTCTTCCACGCCGATCTGATCACGGATCGAAACATCAAATGCATTCCCTGCTTTGGAATAACCGTCTTTGACGATCATAATTTCATTTGGATCGATCCGGTAGAGGGCAACACCGCTCAGAAAGGAAATTAGCCCCTCGAATTCTTTTTGTGAATAGGATTCCCCGGCTTTTTTGAGAATTTCCAAATAGGGCAGATTCGGATCGATTCCTTCTAACAGTCCGCTTAATCTCATTTTTTCAGCGATTTTCTGCGGCTCACTGTAATCGATCTCTTCAGCAGTCATGCTGACTTTAACGGGATTTCGGATCGATTGTTTGTCCACGCGTATTCGGTTCATCCGGTTGATCGCATCATACTCCACCTGAACTGGTTCGCCGTTGAAGATCGCTGTCATGACTTTTTTCGTACACGGGAATTCGATTGTATAGGATCGTGTTTTAACCTGCCCTTTGTATTCTCCCTGAACCGGATCAATCCTGACAATTTGCCGATTGCCCTTTCGATGATATCGGATTCGTGTCAGCGCGAATTTTCCATCCAGATACTCTTTTGAAATTCCGTCATCTTCATAGAGAACAAACTCGCTTTTTTGATTCTCCTCTCCGGGATAAGTCCGCACAATGAGTGTCTTCAGCGGTTCGGTCGTCATGCGTTGTGTGTATGGCTGCATGGGAACAGGCATGCCGCCTCGGACAAACAGCGGAAATTCATCGATGTCCGCCCATGTAATGGCCAGTTGTCCTTTGCCGACGATTCGCTCATTGGAAAACCAGTGGTACCAGATTCCCTCGGGGAACCAGATCCGCTGCGAAGCCACTCTTTTCGGGCCGGAACCCGGTTTCACAATCGGCGCGGCAAGGAACGCGTCTCCGAAAAAATACTGCTGGGAATTTTCGTAAGCCGATTTTGCTTCGGGAGTTTCGATATACATCGGCCGTGTGAGCGGAATCGACTCTTCACAGGATTGACGCACGCTCGAATAGATGTAGGGAAAAAGCTGGGATCTCAAATGAAAGGCGATGCGTTGTGCATCGGTGTAGATCGAATCGACCAGCCAGGGGCGTTTGTCCATTTCCTTGTTCCGGGTCGAGTGGAGCCGCTGAGCCGCCGTTGTTGCCCCGAACTGAACCCAGCGCGTATTGGTTTCCGGCCGCATCCCGCCCATGTGCCCGCCGATGTCGTGCGACCAGAAAAAACACCCGCAGTTGCCTGCCGTGGAAGTAAACGGAACTTCGAACTCTAACATTGGCCAGATCGAAGCCGCATCGCCGGAAAAATGAATGGGATGCTTGTGGTCTCCCCATCCCCCCCACCGGCTGAACGAAATCCCGCGTTTGTCCCCTCTTGCCTCATAATTAAAATAGTACCGGTTGAGCCAGGGCAGATTCCTCAGATCCGCCATGCCGATGGTTCTGTCGGACTGCTGCCAGTCGAGCCACCAGAAGTCGACGCCGGATTTTTCCAGAGGCGCATGCGTATATTTGAACAGCAGATCGAGATATTTTTTATTTGAGGCGTCGTACGGCAGTCTCGGAGATCCCGCAGTATCTACCCCCATTTCTTTCATGAAGGGAACATACATATCCTCGTGCGGGCCGATCCCGTCGGCCGGGTGCACATTGAGCGTTACAAAAAGCCCCTGCTGATGAAACCACGAAAGCAGTTCCTCGGCATCGGGCAGAAGCTCCCGGTTCCACGACCAGCCGGTCCAGCCTTCCCGGTGCCAGTCCATGTCGAGCACCATGATATCGAGAGGGAAATCATTTTCCCGGTACTCTTTGACGATCTGCCGGTAATCAGCCGATGAATACGGCCAGTACCGGGAATACCACGAACCCAACACATATTTTCTGGGAACAGGGATTTTTCCGCCGATGGCAGTCAATGCTTTGAGTGCCGCCTTGAAATCCATGCCGTACCCGAAAAAATACCAGTCGATGTCTTGCGGATTCGGACGGTGCGCCACCCACGTCTCGGTCAATACCGGCTGTCCGGAATCATCAAGCAGGGCCCATCCGTTTGTCGAGAGGATGCCGTCATCCAGAGCAACCTTGCCGCGTACATTGTCAAGTGTCCGGATGGTTCCGCCCAAATTCCCTTTATTTTCCAGACCCGGAACCCATTGGACCGTTTCGTTACCCCGGAAAATCTGGATTTGAATATTACTGGATGAAAACGGCTTTCCGTCCGGTGTATAGATCATCTTCATTCTGGAGGTTTCAATGACCGTTGATCCTTTTTTATGACGATATTTGAACTGATCCGACCTTGCATCCCGGTTCTCCGCAAAAAGCGTTTTTTGATCGACAAATTGACCCTTTTCCGAATATTCCATCCGGATGCACTCGGGAGTGATCACCGTAAAACGGGCATTCTTTTCGATGACGATTGGATTCTCTTTACCGGACAAACTGGATGCAAATAAAAAGATGATAACCAAATATCTAAGATCAAACATACGATGAGACATGATCCGCTCCTTTCGGAATGTGAAGCCGATAGCAATGTATAAATCATCCTTGAAAAAATCAATCAAAATCACCAATCCGTTTTGAATGAAA
>CAZTZL010000064.1:0-15100 GCA_964617625.1 uncultured bacterium | reverse complement strand
ATCGGCTTGCGTGAATTCCGAAAATTGCATCAGCCGCGTTAATATTTTCCTCTGCATCAAGTATCGGCTGATTTTTAAAATCCCATTCCAACAGCCAATCATCAACTTGTTTTTCTATCAATAGAGCAGATATATACGCACCAGGGTTTTGCGCGATCTGGCGAAAAAAAAGTTGAAAGTGGCTTTTATTATACAAATAATACACTTATCATTTTAATAAGTCTCCGTTATGAACTCCACCCTCCAGGATCATAACAGGATAAACTTACAATCAATAAAAAAGTGGATATCCATTCAAATCGCATTAAGAAAAAATTGCTTTGGAAATGGATTTCTTTTCTGGGATAATGATCGTCGGACGACAAATTAATTAGAATTAACTATCATATTTATATTATAAATTGAAAGGTAAAATAATGAGGAGATCTAAAATTTTTCTCGGCTGTTACTTATCGATATGGGCCCTGGTATACGGACAATCCCCATCCTTCCAAACCTATATCAATCCCGTTATTCCGGGCGATCATCCTGATCCCACATTGACAAAAATTGGAAATGACTTTTATACCTCTGGCTCATCATTCAATCCCACTCCAAAAATCTATCATTCTACGGATCTGGTGCATTGGGAAGTCATCGCCCAGCCGGTTTCAGCTTCCTGGTCTACCTATGGAGACGAGCCCGGTGGCGGTATCTGGGGCGGCCATATGGTTTTACATAACGGCGTCTACTGGCATTATTTCGGAAGGGGTAACGGAAGTATGTATTTCGTAACGGCAGATCAACCTGAAGGCCCGTGGAGCACTCCGACAAGAATGAATGTTCCAGCCGGCATGTCGGGATTGGGTGTGGACAATTCCATTTTTATTGATGATGACAACAAATGGTATTTACTCTCAAAAAATCTTCCTCCAAATAATCATATCGTGGAACTCGGTGAAGATGGCCAGCCTACCGGTGTCGTGCTTGATCTGACCTGGTTGAATCCCGATTCCGAAGGGAATCCGTATGGATGGGCAGAGGGGCCAGTGATGTGGAAGTATAATGGATACTACTATTACAGCTTTGCGCAGCATTTGGTTGGTTCACAATATGTCATGCGCAGTGATGCATTAACTGACGATGAATCAGCCTGGGAGATCAAGGAAGGCACTATTTTTACCGGCAGCCGGGGTATCTACAACACGCCCAACCATATTTCGCCTGTGGTTATGCTCGATGACGGAACAAGCTGGTGTATTGCGCACAGTTATAACAGCAACACCTATTGGTATGCACATGGACGGCAGGGGCTGCTCTGTCAGGTCACTTACGATGATCAGGATTTCCCCGTGATACAATATCCAACCAGTAATGCGGTTCAGGCTCCTGTTCTTCCCAGCAGCGGTATTCCCTGGACTGTACCGAGATCTGATATGTTCAACACATCAGAACTGAATCCCGCATGGTCGTTCCTTGGGTATACACCCGATGGGACTTATTCACTCACAGATCGCGGTGGATGGTTGCATCTCACACCTTATCAGGGAGAAAATACCATCATTCAAAATGACGGGGAGCATAATTATTCTTTGATCACACGTGTGGATTTCGAGCCGGAATCTACTTCGGACCAAGCCGGTTTATGGATTATAAACGGGCCTGAAACCCATCAGGCCAAAGTATTCAGCACTGTTAATGATGAGAGTGAAAATGTGTTCGCGTTGAGTTTTCAGAGTACTTTGAACGAACCAGAAATTACAATATACGAAGCAGAAAATACAATCGGTTCCGTCGTTTGGCTTAAATTGATTCGAAATAACCAAACGGTATCCGGATTTTATAGTGCCGATGGATTGACCTGGATACAGATCGGGCAGTCGATAAACGTCGAGCAACTTGATATACATCATAATACAGACCAAACCCGGTATAATAATTTTACCGGCAACCAGCAGGGGCTATACGTAGAAGGAAAATCAGCCTATTTCGATCTTTATATCTACCGCGATGCTTATACATCAATATTGGCAGAATGTCCCGCCAATCAATACGGCACTTCTCGAAGAAATACCGACCAAGGTTATGTCCTGAGTAATATTCATGTAAATGATTGGGCCATGTATGCGGGTGTTGAATTTGGAGGCAATACGGATTATGCAAAAACGCCTGTTTCATTCGGAGTGATTGCCTCAAGCAACAGTTCCGGAGGAGTCGTTGAAGTTTGGCTCGATTCGATTGATACCGGTGACAAAATTACCGAATGCAACATTGGCAGTACGGGTAACTGGGATAATTTTCAAACATTTACATCAGAGATGGAACCAGTATCGGGAAGGCACGATGTATATTTAAATTTTACGGGAACTGACACGAAAGAACTTTTCCGAATTCTCTGCTTAAAGTTTTTGACAGAAGGTGATTCTCTCACCATTACCTCTGTCAATGATATTTCACACGGACAAATTCCGCAAAAATATTCATTGGAGCAAAATTATCCAAATCCATTCAATCCCTCGACCCAGATCAGATTCAACATTCCCCAAAAATCATTTGTTTCTCTCAAAGTGTACAACCTTTTAGGTGAAGAAATTGACGAACTCGCAGGAAAAGAATATTTCGCAGGTGTCCATACAGTAACTTTCAATGCTTCACGCAGGGCTAGTGGTATCTATTTTTACACATTGAGCGCAAAAGATTTTATCCAGACTAAGAAGATGTTTATGATTAAATAGTGTAAAATAGTCCTTTAAAAATAGGGAAACAGCACTGTTTATTTAAGTCTAAAGGGAGAGATGATCACATGGGCAGACAGTTCCTTGTGTTGATGTTTATTTTCATACTTTTCTTAAACATAGTCTCAAGCAATCCGTTATTTGCAACGCCAACCGTTGAAAATGCACAGAATCCCATTATTTGGGCGGATATCCCGGACCCTTCTGTCATCCGGGTTGACGATACCTATTATATGAGCAGTACGACCATGCATATGAATCCCGGCGTTCCGATCATGAAATCCGCGGATCTGATAAACTGGGAAATCGTTAATTATGCATATGATATCCTTGTGGATAATGATGCCATGGCTCTCAGGAATGGCCAGACAGCTTACGGGAAGGGATCATGGGCCAGCAGTCTCAGATATCATGACGGCACGTTTTACGTGGTGACTTTTTCCTACACAACCAACAAAACCCACATCTATCAAACCGATGATATAGAAAACGGCACATGGGCATCCCATACACTCAACACCATCTGTCATGATCCGTCATTATTGTTTGATGATGATCGCGTATATATCATTTACGGCATAGACAACATCAGAATACTCGAACTCACTTCGGATGGTACTGCGATCAAGCCGGGAGGGTTCAATCAAGTGTTGATTCCCAATGCCAGTCAAATCGCAGGCTCTAGTTTCTATGTTTCTGCCGAAGGCTCGCACATCCATAAAATTAACGGCAAGTATTATGTATTCCTGATATCCTGGCCCGCTGGCAGTATGCGTACTGAATTGGTTTATCGAGCGGATAGTCTAACCGGCTCATACGAAGGAAGGATCGCGTTAAAAGATGACGGCATTGCTCAGGGCGGGCTTATTGATACACCTGGCGGAGACTGGTATGCCCTGCTCTTTCAGGATCATAGTTCAGTCGGCCGAATTCCCTATCTGGTCCCCGTGACATGGGAAGAAGACTGGCCGGTGTTCGGTGTGGACGGTCAGGTGCCGGATGATTTGGACATCCCCGTGAAAAATGATTCCATCCCCGGAATTGTGGCTTCCGATGAATTTGACTGGGATTCCGGCCTGCCTCTGGTCTGGCAGTGGAATCATAATCCTGATAATGAACACTGGTCTGTCACCGAGCGGCCCGGATTCCTGAGGTTGACAAACGCAAGAATTGATTCGGGATTTACCGAAACCCAAAACACGCTGACCCAAAGAACATTCGGCCCTGAATGCTCGGGTAAAGTTGCTGTAGATGTCAGCAATATGAAAGACGGCGATGTGGCCGGTCTCGGCGCGCTGCAAGAGGATTACGGCTTTGTAGCGGTAAAAATGTCCGGGACTGCCAGGTCTGTGGTCATGGTGAATGGCAGTACCGGTGATGCTGTGGAGGCAGGAAATATTCCACTCACACAGAACAGTATATTTCTGAAAATTGCATGTGATTTTAAAAACAAGACAGATCGGGCCTATTTTTATTATAGTCTGGATGGGATAGAATGGGAGATTATCGGAAACACTTTGCGAATGTCTTATAAGCTGTCGCACTTTATGGGGTACCGTTTTGCATTGTTCAATTATGCGACAAAGACAACCGGTGGAAGCGTGGACTTTGATTTTTTCAGGATAAACAATTCACTGACTGAACCCTCCGCTATAAACGGAACCGATGAAAATATTCCAACAGGATTTAATATCTTTGAGAATTATCCGAATCCGTTTAACCCGGTTACGAAAATCTGTTATGATGTTCCCAAACCAGCCAACGTTCTTATCACTGTGTACGATACAACCGGCCGCTATGTGCGAACACTCGTGAATAAAAAAAATGTTCCGGGGAACCATACTGTCACATTTAATGCTTCCAGCCTGGCCAGCGGATCGTATCTTTATCGCATGAAGGCCGGGAACTTTAGGCAAACGCGTCATATGATGTTCATTAAATAATATATAGCTTGCGCTATTTGGTTAATATTTTACACAAAGTGGCTTTTCTTTCTACTCTCATTATCTTAGATTGAATAGACATTTTGACTTCTGGAAGTGCTTAAAGCATTCCCGCACTTCTTATTCTGATTTTTAATAAAACAGTACAGTTCTTGAATTTTTTAAGTATGCGTGTAGACTATTCAAATTTTACTTTAACTGTAAAGTTATCAGTTAAGCCGTCATTAAACCTTAATACGTTTTGAATGTTGATTACCTTTTCTTTTAGTAGGCGAGAATGAAAAGAATCCAACGCGTAAGACTTGCTGATATAGCCAAGCGTCTTAATGTCTCTAAAGTCACAATATCAAAAGCTTTGAGAAATCATCCCGATATATCAGAGAAGATGAAAACGCGTATTAAAAATGTTGCTGAAGAGATGAATTATGTGCCAGATTTTTTAGCAAGAGCGTTATCTTCAAAACATACGAATATAATCGGCGTTGTTCTGCCAGAAGTAAACCACACCTTTTTTGCGGCAGCATTAGATGGAATTTACAGTGCTGCAACAGAAAAAAACTTTGAAATCGTGCTTACAGTATCCTTCGAAGATAGAATTCGAGAAATCAAAAATATTCAAACACTGCTATCCATGAATGTGGATGGCATCCTTATTTCCATTTCTCAAAATACACATGATTATGAAATTTTTACTAATGTAAGAGAAAAAAAAATCCCTTTGGTATTTTTCGATAGAGTAGTTCATAATTTAGGATTTAGTACAATTGAAGTTGAAGACAAGAAAGGTGCAGAGTTAGCCGTTGAATACGCAATAAGTTTAGGCTATACGAAGATTGCCCATTTTGCTGGATATTTGAATATTTCAATTGGAAAAGAAAGATGTTTGGGTTATAAGGAGGTTTTGAAAAAACATAGTATACCAATCAAAAAAGAGTGGGTTATTGAAGGTGGATTTAATGAAGAAGATGGTTATTCCAGTTTTAAAAAGCTTTACAAGTATGGAAATTTGCCGGAACTTATATTTGCAGTTACAGATCCTGTTGCAATGGGCATCTATGATGCCGCAAAGGAAGTTGGCTTGAGAATACCTCGCGATATTGGAGTTATAGGTTATAGTAACAATCTTATTGCACGGTATTTGGCTCCTCCATTGACCACAGTATCTCAACCTGCAAAAGAATTAGGAAGGATTGCAGCTAATTTACTTATCAATGAAATTGAAGGATCCAAGGTGATTGAACCACAGCATTTGTCATTACCCGTAGAGTTAAAGGCTCGAGAATCATGTGTCCGAAGATAATTTAAAATTTAAGAAAGCTATTAATCTCAAATATCAAGTAAGAATAAGTCATTTTAAGTTAATATTTAAATCAAGGAGAGCAGAACAATGAAGACACAAACCAATATTTTCTTCATAATTCTCTTATTTGCAGGATTTATTTTTAATGGAAAAATGTTGGCAGGCACTACCGGTAAAATTGCGGGACAGGTTCGTGACGTACAGAGTGGTGAACCCTTGCCCGGAGCCAATATTATTATTGAGGGCACACATTTGGGGGCTGCCGCAGATTTAAGCGGGAATTATATCATTCTAAATATCCGGCCCGGAATGTATACTTTAAAAATATCCATGATGGGATATAAAGAGTATATCGTGAATAATGTTCGAGTCCGCATCGACTTAACCACAACCGTAAACGGAGAGTTAGAGGAGATGGTTATTTTAGGTGAATCTGTAACCGTAATCGCTGAATTGCCGTTGGTCCAACGCGACATGACCTCGTCACTGGCCACGGTCAACAGTGATGAAATCAAAGACCTCCCTGTACAGAGCATGAGCGACGTTCTGGAACTCCAGGCCGGCGTGGTCCGCGATGGTAACAATTTTCACATTCGCGGCGGCCGCTCTGGAGAAGTATCCTATTGGGTGGACGGCATAGCCACGAATGAAGTGTACGGCGGAGGCAACGCTGTAACGGTCGAAAAGTCCGCCGTGCAGGAAATGCAGGTAGTGAGCGGTACATTTAACGCGGAATACGGCAACGCGATGTCGGGTATCGTGAATTTCATCACCAAAGAAGGCGGAAACAAGCTCAACGGGCAAATCACCGCCTATGCGGGAGACTACATGAGCGGCAGGGACATTTACGGGGTGCTTCGCAAGGTGATACCGGTTTTAGATCCCACGACCGGAATCACCACGGCGGTTGAAGATTTGGAGAATCCGTTGAAAAAATTCAATCCCACTTACAATGTCGATTTTAACCTCAGCGGGCCAATTCTCTTTCTCAGTAAACGTTTGTCATTTTTTGTCAACGGCCGGTATTTCTCGCAGGAAGGATACCAGTATGGAAGACGGTGGTATACGCCGCAGGGGACAGCTGGGGACAGCGCGCTCGTTCCGTTAAATCCTTTTCTGGCGTATTCCGGGATGGGAAAATTAACCTATAAAATCAGCGATCATATCAAATTAAATTACAACCTTTTTTTGAACCGGAGCCAGAACGACCACGGACAGACTTATAATTACGATCAGCATTTATTTAAATACAATCCGGACGGCACACGATTGGGAAAGGGAGAAGGCATTACGCACATGATCGGCTGGAACCACATCTTGTCTTCAAACACATTTTATGAAGTCCGGATTTCTCATGTCTACAACGATTATCAGCAATACGTTTATGAGAATCCAACACAGCATCCCGGGTATTTTATCGAAGTGCTGGCCGATTCATCAAATCCGGGTTACATCGCGAAAGTGGATCCGAATTCAGCCGAAGGGAAGGCGTTAATCGAAGAATTGATCGCGGCCCAAAGGCAATACCGGTACGTCATCGATCCCGCTAACCCGAATGGATATGTACACACCGATTCGCTTCGCGATCCAGCCGCGTACAGCTTCTGGCGCGCCGGCACCGATCCCAACCGTTTCCACAGGACCACCGCGTACTGGATCGCCAAATGGGATTTAACCAGCCAGATCAATCCCGCGCACTTGGTCAAAATCGGATTCGAGGCGAGAAAACATAATCTCAAGCTTGACAGTTACATGCTTCAAGCGAAACGGAAGGACGGCCTGGACGAACAAGTGGTCCCTTACGAACCCTGGGTGCCGTCGGTCTCCAATATCTATCACGATCAATACACCCGAAAACCGTTCGAATTCTCCTCCTACCTTCAGGACAAGATCGAACTCAAGGACCTGATTGTGAACATCGGAGTTCGTTTCGACTATTTCGATCCAAACGGTACAGTGCCGGTTGATCCGCAAGATCCTTGTATTTACAGCCCTTTCAATCCGAATTTCAAATACAAAAATTACATAGCCCCGCCCGATTCGATAAAAGGTCCGGCTGTTGATGAATACAATAAACAATTCGCCGAATACACTCCCGAAGAGCGCAGAACGTTCATGCAGAAGAAATCCAAAACGAACATGCAGCTCAGTCCGAGGATTGGCATCGCCTATCCGATCACAGACAAAGGCGTCATCCATTTTTCTTATGGCCATTTCTTTCAAATCCCCGAATTCCAGTATTTGTATGACAATCCGGATTTTAAACTCTTTACCGGAGGGGGAAACACCATTGTCGGCAATGCGAATCTGAAACCTCAGCGGACTGTCCAATATGAAATTGGACTCCAGCAACAGATATCTGATAACGTGGGATTCGATGTCACCCTCTTCTACAAGGATATCCGCGATTGGGTCGGCACCAGTCCATTGGTTGATACCTATAAACCTAGCGTAGCTTATTCGGTCTACGAGAATAAGGACTACGCGAACGTATACGGGATCACCCTGAATTTGGAGAAGCGATTTGCCGACCACTTCGGCGCGGGGGCGACGTACTATTTCCAAGTCGCAGAAGGCACGTATTCTAATCCCAACGACGCCTACAATGCGATTACGTCCAATACGGAGCCGCATCTGTCGCTGATTCCGCTGAGTTGGGACCAGAAGCACACACTGATGGGAACGGTAACGCTCGGCGTCAGGAACTGGACCCTGACCTTACAGGGTAAATACCAGACGGGAAGGCCATACACGCCGTCTTTCACCCGAGGCGCCCAGGTCGGCAGTTCAACCTACGTTGGTTATCTTGACAACAGCGCGCGGTTGCCCACTACCTCGAGTCTGGACATTCTCCTTCATAAAAGGTTTCAGGTGGGTTCGCTTCACCTCGGCCTGTTGGTGACCGTTTACAACGTATTGGACCAGGCTGGTGCGACCAATGTCTACACCGATACCGGAACAGCCGATTATACCACCAACATCGATCCGGAAACGATTTCTTATGTGCCGGAACGCGTGGGAACGGTTCAGGATTTGCTTCGGCGTCCGGACTGGTACATTCCGCCGCGCCAGGTTCAGGCCGGGCTGACATTTGAATTTTAAATCATTACATAAGGAGTGAAATATGAAACACTTTTTTTCTTATCTGATCTTTGCCTGCCTGTTTGTCGGAATGCCGGCGGTTTTTGCACAAAATCCGATGGACATACTGCACGGCGATCAAAACTACAGTTACAGCGGACTGCATTCCGGGAACATGATCAAATGCAATTTCTACAACGACGGAATGGTAGGCAGGAGGACTGTGAACACCAGCGACGTCGGCGGGGAGTGGCCCATCAACTCCGGACATAAATATCTCAATCAACAAATCATGTTCGTGGGCGCGGAGGTTAAGGACGAAAACAATGAAACCAAGCATATTGTTTCTGAAGGGAACGGCTGCTCTGCAGGTAATTCTAACAATGCCGATTCCGGCGATTCTGGGTCTAATGGCGAATGGTATACCTGGGCGCCACTTCCGGGTTTCGCCAATGACTCCCCTCCCCAGGAGAAAAGCGAAAAACCCGCAATCGCCATGAGTCATTGGGATTGGTCCTGGCCTGCTGTATGGCCCGATAAGTACGAAGATCTGGTTGATCCTGGCTGGCCGGGTTCATGGGACGGATACTTTGGCAAGGACATCAAGAATGCGGACCAGGAAAGTTATTACGTGATGGACGATTACAACAACCGGGAATTCGCATTCTATCCTGATAGTACGAATCGGGAACGCCGGGGGTTGGGTCTGCGTACAACGGTCCGTGGATTCCAATGGTCCAACGTACTTGTTGAAGATGTTCTCTTTTTACTTTATGATGTCAAGAATGTCGGAACCGCCGACCTGAATAAAATGAACTTTGGTATTATGTCGGGACCTATCATGGGTGATCGTGTTGTAAACGGGGGGGATGCGGCAGACGACGGGGGCGAGTACAACCTGGCGGAATCGATGGGCTACCACCTGGACCAGGACGACATCGGAGCTGGCGGATGGAGTCCGGTCGGCTTTCTCGGACTGGCGTTTTTTGAGAGTCCGGGCAACCCCTATGACGGCATTGACAACGACGGAGACGGCGCGAACGGGTCCGGGAAAACCATCACCGATGATATGTTTGCACCCAAGGTAGTGAACGTCGGGAATCCAATCTGCCTTATCAATTATCAGACATTCGAAAGAACGATAACCACCATGCCTGCCGATGGTGTGGATATCGTGTTCCAGAAACGGACCATCCACATTGCGCCGGGTCAGGAATTGGCTGAGGTATCGAACAACCTATTCGACGACAACCTGAATGGTCTCATCGATGAAAACAATGGATCAACATTCGGTGAGGGGGCAACGGCAGTGACCCGGTACTTGTACAAGGATTTGAAGTATATCGATTATTTTACAGGTGACGGTAAAAACAACCTGCTCATTGATGAGAGACGGGACGATGGGATTGACAATGACGGTAATTGGAATCCGTTGACAGACGACGTGGGTCTGGACGGAGTGCCGAATACCGGCGATTTGGGTGAAAACGACGGAATGCCCACCTCCGGCCGGGGTACGGACCTTCCTGGAGAGCCCCATATCGATAAGACGGACATTCATGAATCGGATATGATCGGACTGACGGCGTTCAATATCTACACACCTTGGACCCTGTACCCGCTTTCCGATGATGAAAACCTGTGGAACGGAATCCAGCCGGGCTATCTGAATGCGTTTGGCCAATTCGGGGACACCGACATTCTTATGGGATCCGGGTATTTCCCTCTAAAGGCTGAACAGATCGAACGATTCTCTCTGGGTGTCGTATTCGGCAGTAACAAAGATGACCTGTTTCGGAACAAGCAATACGCACAGAAAACCTACGACGAAAACTACAATTTCTCAAAGGCACCATACATTCCAACGCTGACAGTGATTCCGGGGAACAATCGCGTCACCCTGATGTGGGACGCCATTGCTGAAACATCTTGGGATCCCATCACAGGAAACGATTTTGAGGGGTATAGAATATATAGATCGACCGATCCTGGATTCAACGACATGACAGCGATCACCGATCAATTTGGTTCGGTGGCGTATTTAAATCCGCTGGTTCAGTTTGATTTGGATGACGGTATTAAGGGTTCCGCGGCCGTTCCCGTCCGTGGCATCCATTTCTGGTTGGGCGACGACACGGGGCTTCGACACATTTGGGTAGATTCGACGGCACAGAACGGCCAGAAATATTATTACGCCATAACCTCTTATGATACGGGATCAGATTCGCTGGGAATCGCGCCGACCGAATGCTCGAAATACATTTCCATCACCCCTGATGGCACCGTGGACAAAGGAAAGAATGTTGCAATCGCGCGACCCGAAGCACCATCTGCTGGTTTTGTCCCATCCCAATTGGACAGTCTGAGGCTTTTAGTGCGGCCTGAGGGTTTTGGCACAGCTACGGGAAAGATTGAGTTCTCCGTCCTGAATCCCGACTCTCTCAAGGACGGTCACAAGTACCGTGTGACATTTGAGGATACGCTGATTAACAAGAACATATCAGGCGTGCCTCGACTAACGTATACTACGAAAAATTTCACGCTGACGGACATGACGGTCAACCATACATTGATCCAGCAAAGCACACAGCTGGGGTACAGTTTCGACCAACCCATCGTGGACGGAATTCAGCTAAAATTTTATGGAGATTCGGTGCTCGCGTTGGATGCAAATCGGTCTGGCTGGAACCGGCAGGATATTCAAGATTATATTTTCGTGCCATATCGCGTTTCGAAAGAAACCACAATACCCGAAGCTGCTGATTACCAAATCGAATTTGGGGAAGTCGGCATGGATACTTCTGATACCTATGTCCGGTCGAATAAAGAACTGCCAGCCATACCTGTGAATTTCAAAGTATTTAAAATCTATCCATCGGAAAATGGCGATGTGAAAGTGGAATCTAAGTTTGCCTTCAGGGAGCAAGATGGGGCCGACGGTCAGTTCAGCGCGTTTTCCGATCAAAGAAAAATTACGGATGAAATCATCATTCTCAGCGACGACAAAATTCCCGGATTCCAATTCAGTCTGGATAGGACGGCATTCGATTCGCTAAAGACGCTTCCGGGGCCTGGAGATTGGGTAATGCTTCAGTTGCAAAAGCCGTTTATGCATCAGGATGTCTTTGAGTTTGTGGCGAAGAATGCGCGGATAGACGAAGGTCTGGCAAAGAGCCAGATGAACCGGATCAAAGTGGTTCCGAACCCATACATCGTAGCAAACTCCTGGGAACCACAAAACCCGTATTCAAGCGGAAGGGGTCCGCGCGAACTTCATTTCACACATTTGCCGCCGAAATGTACGATTAAGATTTTCAACGTCCGCGGACATTTGGTTGCAACGATCGATCATGAAACCCCGTCGATTGAAGACGGGACCGAGATATGGGACATGCTTTCAAACGATAAAATGGATATAGCATACGGGATATATATTTACCACATTGATGCAGGAAAGTCGGGTCAGAAGATTGGAAAGTTTGCAGTAATCAAATGACGTGTTATGGAAATATCAATTTGGCTTAATGGCTTAACCATACTGAATACAGAGAATCGACTCCAAATAAACTTTAAGGAGATTAATCCATGAAAAGACTTATTACAATCATAACCATGGCAGTCATCTCCTCGATCCCGGTCCTGGGTCAAAAGGTGACAAAATCGGGAACGACGGCTGCGGCGTTTTTGGAAATTGACGCTGGAGTACGCGGCTTCGGAATGGGAAGCGCGTTTGTGTCTGTGGCGGACGACATCAGTGCAATGTACTGGAATCCTGCGGGAATCGCGCGGTGCAACCAGACTGAGGCAATGTTCGCCAACACGCACTGGATCGCGGACATCATGTACAATTACGCAGCGGTTGCGATACCGCTCGGCCAGTTCGGGATATTGGGAGTTAACGCGACGTTTCTTTCGATGGACGAAATGGAAGTGACGACAGTGACGGCGCCTGAAGGCACAGGAGAAATGTTTAGCGCTGGAAGCTACGCATTTGGACTTTTATACGCGCGAAAGTTGACGGATAGATTTTCGATTGGGTTTAATGCGAAGTATATACAGGAGCGGATCTATCATTCGAGTGCTCAGGGAGTCGCGTTTGACATCGGAACTTTGTTCGACACACAGTTACAGGGTTTACGAATCGGAATGAGCATTTCGAATTATGGGACGAAGATGCGTATGGGGGGGCGGGACATGCTGATTCAGACGGATATTGACGCGAACAAGCACGGAAACAATGAGAATATCAACGCAAATCTGCAGACGGATGCCTATGACCTGCCTTTATTGTTTCGTGTAGGTGTGAGCATCGACGTCCTCAAGGGGCTTTATGACAGCAATTTAATACTGTCGGTGGACGCACTGCATCCGAACGACAACGTGGAAAGTGTGAACGTTGGGGCGGAGTACACGTTCGGGAAAATGATGTCGCTAAGATGCGGATACCAGAGACTGTTTGAACGCAACAGTGAAGAAGGATTGTGTTTTGGTGGCGGAGTTAACTGCAAGGTGCTCGGTCAAACGATGATCCATCTTGATTATGCGTGGGGAGATTTCGGTGTGCTGAAGGAGATCCAGAAGTTTTCTATGGGAATGAGTTTTTAAAAAGTATCTCGTTTACAACATTCATCTGAGAAGATGTGGTAAAATCATTTTTTATATCGATAGCTGTTGGGCAAGTAGGAAATTAATAAGAATAGAGCGCATTTACGCTGACTAAAATTGGCTGTCCTGAACTTAACTCAGGATAGGATTATCGCGTAGTATGACGTACTGATTTATAAATTCGAATCGAAATGTTTTTTTGGATTCGTTTTTTGACCCTCGCTGGTTACATGAAATCGAACATCGAATTCCAGGTAACTATCTGAAAGCAATGGGCGATGATTTGATCAATACGCTTATTTCAGATTGCGGGTTCAGGAATGTATTTTTACAGACTGGAAGCAAATGAGTGGGTGCTTCAAAAGAAAATGGTTTTAATCAGGTAAATATAACCTTATTACCCAGCAATGATTCCCCCCTCTATGATGACCACCTCGATGATGGAGTACAACTTTTTCACCATTCCTGAAAAATAGTTGGATTTTCAGATATCACATCATTATATTAAGTAATAATTCTGCATCTTTTGCACTGCATCTAATCTTATTCGTTAAGCATTCGGCTTAAACGGAAACAGTAAAATCTTAGTTGTTCTGTTGCTTGATCCCGGGACGTAAAAAACGGAGGGATATATCCTCCTGAAGAATCCATTCCAGGCTGGAATGCTGGAACGATCAGGAAGGAGTTCTACGATGAAAAAGGCAGTATCATTTTTTACGTTTGTTTTCTTGGTTGTAGTCATCTATACCAGTTGTGACAAAAAAAGCACAACCGAGGCCGAACCTGATCCCAAAACAGTGACCGATATCGATGGCAATGTCTATAATACGATAAGAATCGGCAATCAGTTGTGGACGATGGAGAACCTGAAAGTCACACGTTACAGAAACGGTGATCCCATCTTCAACCTGACAGACAACAACACATTGGAAGATCCTTCAGCAGGTGCGTTATGTGCTTATGACAATGATACCAATAACGTGGCCATCTACGGCTATCTTTATAACGGATTTGCCGTAGAAGACAGCCGCAATCTGGCCCCGAAAGGCTGGCATGTCCCCACAGATGAGGAGTGGAAAGTACTGGAAATGCACCTGGGCATGAGTCAGTCCGTGGTTGATGAGAAAGATTACCGCGGCACAGATGAAGGCGGTCAATTGAAGGAAACCGGAACGGTTCATTGGAACAGCCCCAACACCGGCGCCACCAATGAAAGTAAATTTTCCGCGCTGCCCGGCGGTTATCGATATGATTACGATGGTGATTTCGGCGGATTGAACACCAACGCCGGTTTTTGGAATTCTACGGAGGAAAACAGTACCCACCTGGGTTACCGGTATCTGGCATACGACCGTTCAAACAACCTCCGTTCCACCCGCGATAAAGCGTGCTGGTTCTCGGTTAGATTGATCTGGGATAGATAATACCCTCGACCGTCCCGGGGTTCTGCTCCGGGA
>CAZTZL010000063.1:0-15127 GCA_964617625.1 uncultured bacterium | reverse complement strand
ATTTTTTAATATTGTTACCTTTAATATAATTTTCATTTTATTGTTTTAAGTAAAACGATAAATGATAAGAATGAAAAGGTTGTCTGTTCAAAGGATTGAAAATTATTTTAAGTAATAATCATGAATTTGAATATGTGATTAAGTTACATATTGTTGAAATTCGATAATTATTATTTATTGTTTTCTATTCAAAAAGGACTTGACATTTCATTAATTTTTTATTAAACTCAATATGTTTATTCCATAATGATTGGTTTTTTAACTAATTAGTGAATAGATTGTCTTTGAATAACAATACCTATCCATGAAGTAAGTTTAGAATTTCCGTTTCATTTTTAATTATACAATTTTTGAAAATTTAATGCTGGTATTTATCTGCAAGATCGGGGGAGGAGGGCTTTCGACAGGCGCGATGTTTCCAAACTCAATTTCATGTAAATTACATTTTATAGTTATTTTTAATTCCAAAATATGGGGAGAGCTATGTCAATGAAAAAGTGGAAATTTAGCTTTGTTGCTGGGATTTTTTCGTTTTTCATTTTTGTTCATTTGGCTATAGGAGGTACGACCGGGAAAATCACGGGAACAATCACTGATAAGGCTTCAGGTGACCCGCTTCCGGGAGCGAATGTAATTCTTGCCGGTTCGACTACCGGTGCTGCAGCTGATATCGATGGTGATTTCACAATTTTGCATGTATCCCCTGGTGTTTATTCGGTAGTTGTATCCATGATGGGGTATGCAAAGGTAGTTGTGAGTGATGTCCGTGTCCGTATCGATCAAACTACACGGGTAGATGTACAACTTGAGATGGAAGCTATCGAAGGTGAAACCGTGACAGTTGTTGCAGAAAAAAACCTGATCAGGCAGGATATTTCAACAAGTGTGGTTGCAATTTCGAGTGATGAAGTTCAGGAAATGCCCCTTTCCTCCGTCTCCGATGTCGTGGAATTACAAGCTGGGATACAGAATGGTCTTGAAATTCGCGGTGGCGGAGCAGACGAAGCCCTGTTGCAGGTGGATGGTGTCACACTTCGTGATCCGAGAAACAACCAACCCATTTCGGGAGTTGCTTTAAGTGCAGTTAAAGAAATATCGATTGAAAGAGGCGGGTTTAACGCCGAATATGGTCAGGTGCGTTCAGGATTGGTTAATATAGTAACCAAAGAAGGAAGCAAGAGCGTGTATCACGGTACCGCAACTTTTAAATATAGTCCTCCCCAATCAAAAAGTTTTGGCATATCTCCCTATGATAAAAACTCCATGTGGTTGAGGCCTTATCTTGATAACGCTGTTTGCTGGACAGGAACAAATAATTGGGATTATTATACACGTTCGCAATATCCAGAATTTCGCGGATGGGATCAGGTTGCTATTGAGAGACTCACAGATACGGATTTAACAAACGACATTACTCCTGCAGCTGCCCAGAGATTGTTTACCTGGGAACACCGCAAGCGTCCGGTAACCGATCAACCCGATTATAATATTGACGCAGGTTTGGGCGGTCCCGTGCCATTGATTGGTGAGAAATTGGGAAATCTGAGATTTTTTGCCAGTTACCGCCAGGAGAGAGAGATGCTTCTCGTACCCCTGGCAAGAGATGATTATCTCGATTATGATTTTCAAATAAAATTAAATTCCGATATTTCATCGGCAATGAAATTGTCCCTCAATGGATTATTCGGTAAAAATTATAATGTAGCCATTAATGATGATGATGAAAGATTTTTTGGCAATCAATTTGGTCCTACTAGTCTGCGAGATGTGGAAACGTTGTATTGGCAGCCAACCATGTATATGAAAACACCTTTTCAAATCGCAAAAGTGACGCAGGAATCCCGTCCGGCACGTATTTTTTCAAATTCTTTTTACTGTCCGGCCGATGTAAGTTATCATACATGGGCAGCGAAATTGTCTCATACGTTAAGTCAAAAGACTTTCTATGAAATCAGTGTTGAATATCTTTCAAGAACCTATAAAACTGGACCGGTTGCAAACCGAAGCAACCAGTTATATGAAATTATCGCGCCCACAAGTCCGCTTCCTTATACGGGATGGGTACCTTCGGAACCGGGTTCCTATTTTGGCGGATACTGGGCAGACGAATCTCCCTTTGGATTTCGTGCTGAACCAGCTCAAAGCGGGATTGGTGGATCCATGGGAGTTTTTAATGCGCATACTTCCGAAGCGCGCGATTCAAGCCAAATTGCTGCCACCACATTTAAAATTGATCTGACCAGTCAAATCAATCGAAGCAATATGATAAAGGCAGGAGTTGAGTTTGTCTATAATGATCTGCATCTGTACTATGGTGTCGTCAACGAAGCTGTCGGACAAATTTTATGGGTCAATGAACATTATTTCCCGGTTCGCGGTGCTTTGTACATTCAGGATAAATTGGAACCGGAAGGTCTGGGTTTTGTTATCAATATGGGATTGCGGATGGATTTCAGCAATGCCAATACCCACTGGGTGATGCCGGCGAATCCATTTGATGAGTCCTACTATTCAGCCAAATATAATCCAGATGCATCATATAGTGCAGAAAAAACCAAGACCGATTTTTCGATCAGTCCTCGTCTCGGAATCTCTTATCCTATCACAGAAAATTCCAAACTCTTCTTCAACTACGGCCATTTCAAACAACTTCCCACTTATGAAGAAATGCTTCGATTGGGACGGGATCCAGGCGCAGGCGCCATGCGGAATTATGGAAATCCCAATCTTTTACTTGCCAAGACGGTTTCTTATGAATTGGGTTACGATCATGTTCTCTTTAATACCTTGTTGGTTCAGGCAGCTGCTTTTTATCATGATATAACGGACCAGCAGTCGATTGTCAGCTATGTGAATAAAAATGAAAGTGTGAATTACAGCCAGGCAAGCAACAACAGCTACGAAGATATTCGTGGTTTTGAATTGAGTTTACGTAAATCTGCCGGGCAGTGGTGGTCCGGTTTTGCCAACTATACCTATCAGGTGAATACATCGGGTTATTTTGGAAAACAGAACATGTTTGAAAAGGCTTACGAGCAGCGGGTAGAAGATCAGAGAACGCGTAATCTCTATCAGAAAAGACCCATTCCGCAGCCTTTTGCCCGTGTCAGCCTGGTGTTCAATTCTCCGAGAGATTTTGGCCCTGATGTTTATGGAATTCGGCCTTTAGGAGATTGGGCATTGAATTTCATATACAATTGGCGGGCAGGAGAGTACATCGATTGGAATCCTTATAATGATCCGGATGTATATGCTAATGTTCAGGTGAAAGATTATAATGATTTGGTTCTGCGTGTCAATAAAACATTCACGCTCACCAAGATGAAGATGAAACTCACCTGTTTTGTCGAAGTGAATAATCTGTTTAATATAAAACGGCTTTCGGGCGCCAGTTTTGAAGATATTCTTTCCCCCATCGATTATATTCCTTATATGCAGTCTCTGCATCTGCCGAAGAGTGAAGACTATGACAATATTCCGGGATCGGATCGCGCTGGAGAATATCGCAAAAACGGTGTGGCTTTTCAACCGATTGTTCAGGTTAGCAATATTAATGATATCACAAAACCAGGTGTGAATGATCCATATGTGATATATTGGGAGATAGGCACTGGTCAATATTTGCATTATGATCGTAAGACCGATAATTGGATTCCTGTTCCAAGTAAGGATATGAAAAAGATACTCGATGACAAAGCCTATATCGATATGCCCAACCAGACCTCATTCAGTTTTCTGAATCCGAGACAGTGGTTTTTCGGAGTCAGATTGTCGTTCGATTTACAATAACCGTTCATAAAGATAGACAGAGAGGAATGTTATGCAAAATATGTTCAAGCTCCGTCGTCAAACCATTTTAAAAGTTTTAGTTTTCGCTCTCTTTATGGGCCTTTTCATCCAGACGAATATAATGGCCCAGGAAGTGACCGGGAATCAGGAGTTTCGATGGATCAGTATAGGCTCACTTTGGAACTGGTTTTCCAATGCAGGTGCCGAAGTCGAATACGGAAGACGCGGACGGACATGCTGCCAGGAAACCGATCAGGCCGATCAATTGTACTGGGAAGCCGAGTATGCGTGGCCAGACAGAGGTGTCTCCAAAAGCATGTGGATTGGAACCACGAATTATGACGACCCGGTCAGCGGTGAGTTTTATCCATATAAGGTAATACCTGCCGGTCCCCGTTTTGCCAATAATATTACCAACTTCATGCCGGTAACATTGGATCCATATAATACGGGTGCTGATTTCGATGGTATTTACAGTGTCGGCCGTTTTGCCCATCCGACAGTGATGGTGGATGATGTTCCTGCAACCAATCTGGATGATTATGATCTGGTCGATTTTATCGATCCGGAACTGCCTGCCGATCGGATTGTTGTCAATAAATTAAATTCCAATATGGGAGTCACGGTTACACGGAAAATTTATGCATTTAGCCATCAGGATCATGAGAATTATTATATTTATGAATATACTTTTAAAAATACCGGAATTTACGCTCCGGATGATCCGCTTGCAGAGCCCCATCATAAAACCCTGACAGGTTTTATCCCGTTGTTTCATTACCGGTATGCACCCGGACATCAGGGAGCGACGATGGGTTGGGGTATTGCGGCGACGCGATGGGGGCAGAGTACCGTCAATCAAGTGGTTCATGACGATCCAACGACTCCCGAAGCAGATGTCACCAGAGCCACATATTCATGGTATGCTCCCCATTCTTCCAGTCCGCTGGGATTGGAGGGAGATTGGGGGCAGCCCAATGGAGATTCTCCTTCCCCTTTGGGTTCACCCTGTTTTTTAGGTGATGTGATACTGCATGCGGACAAAAGCCCCGGGGATAAAAGCGATGACCTTAATCAACCTTATTCGGCTCCCTGGATAGATAGTGACGCACTCATGCTAAGCGTGACCGATTCATATAATTCAGAAGAGATGTCAGTAAAATATCTGAGTATGAATTCCGGCGTCCCCAATCCAACGCAGGCAGATCTAATCGGAATGACTCGATTCGGGGATGCCGAGAATCTGAATATAGGAGGAATTTCAACCTCATTGGGATTTGGCCCTTATACTCTGGCGCCGGGCGACAGTGTCAATATCGTTATATCGGAAGCTGTTGCAGGATTAAAACGAAAAAAATCGCTTGAAGTAGGATATAAATGGTTTGCATGGCACTCAGGAACAGGAACACCCACCCTGGTTATGCCCGATGAAGATGAAAGTGAAACTACGGATGAGGATGCATACAAAAAAGCATGGGTATGGACTGCCGAAGATTCACTTTTTACAGCTTTTCGTCACGCAAAGGAGATGTGGGAAGCTGGAATGTATAATGGCATTCAGGAACCGCCCCGTCCTCCCGAACAATTCATTGTGACTTCGGGAAGCGATAAAATCACACTTGACTGGCAAATGCCTTCCGATGCAGATTTGGGGAACCTGGCCGGATTTTATATCTCAAGAGCGGTTGGACGGCCTGATACATTGTACGATGTTATTAAGACCTGTGCGGCAGATGTACGCACCTGGGATGACACTTCACCTGAACGAGGACGTGATTACTATTACTATATTCAAAGTTTTGATAATAGTGAAACTCCTCTGGTTTCTAATAAATTTTGGACCATGACAAATACGGCCGCCCGTTTAAAGAAGCCGCCGAAACCCGCATTGGATTCCATTTTTGTTGTTCCCAATCCATGGGATATCCGCTCCAGACAGATTCAGTTTGGAAGTGAGTCCGGCTCTGAAGACCGCATTGCATTTTTTGGATTACCTGCAAAATGCACCATCAAGATTTTTACGGAACGCGGAGATCTGGTTAAAGTCATTGAGCATACCAACGGCAGCGCCGATGATTACTGGCACCAGGAGACTGAATCCCGCCAGATCGTTGTCAGCGGTCTTTATATTGCGTATTTCGAGACTCCGGATGGTAAATCGACCTTCCGCAAGTTCATCATTATCCGTTAATGAGTCAGAGAGGGATTTTGGGCCCGATGGATCAAAATAAGAGGATAGAGACAATGAAAAGAACATTTCGGTATATTCAGAGCATAGTGGTGTTTATTCTCATTATAAGCACTCCGCTATTTGGAGGAGAAGAAAAGAAGAAAGTGGCACAGACCGGATTTCAATTTTTAAGTGTTATGTCGGATGCACGGGCATCCGCTTTGGCTGGTGCTGTGACGTCCCTTCCGATGGGTTCAAGCGCTCTGTTTTTCAATCCTGCCACAATGACGGAGATGGAAGGGTCCCTGGATGTGACAGCGAGTCTGAACGAGTGGATTGCGGATATCAAACACAACGCATTCAGTGTGGCGTTCAAACCCGGCAACGGAAACTTGGGCGTCTTCGGAGTGAGTATCCAATCTGTGGATTACGGAGAAATAATCGGGACGATTGTGGATGGAAGCAATCCTGAAGGTTATTCGAAGATAGATGATCCCATTAAGCCCACAGCATTGGGGATCGGTTTGGGTTATGCAAAAGCCTTGTCGGACCGGTTTTCAGTCGGCGGTCAGGTACGCTGGGTGAAACAGGATCTGGGAGAATCGATAGTCCCGGCGGACATCGCAGAGAACGATACGACGACAGAAAAAGTATCGAATAAACTCAACCCGCTTGCCTTCGATTTCGGGACATTGTTCAAAACAGGAATCAAGAGTCTTGCATTCGGGATGTCGGTTCGAAACTTTTCAAAAGAGATTAAATATGCAGACGAAGGATTTCAACTTCCGCTGGTGTTTACCATGGGAATCTCGATGGATATAATGGATCTGTTTGAAATCAGCGGTCCCGAGCAATCGTTGTATCTCTCTGTAGACGCAACGCATTACCGTTCCCACGCAGAGCAGTTGATCGTAGGGTTGGACTATACGCTCATGAACTTCCTGTCGGTACGCGGCGGTTATGTATCGAGCAACGATGAAGACGGATTGAATTTTGGATTTGGCGTATCGCATTTTGGATTGACCATTGATTATGCCTATACGCCGTTTGGCGTATTTGATAAAGTGCAGCGGATGACAGTCCGTTTTGCGATGTAAAGGAAAGAAAATATTCAATTCATATTTAGGAGAGGGCGATGAAACATATTCAATTTGAGAAAATTTTTATTCTCATTATCAGCATTTATTTTTTGTTTTTTATCGCATGTGAATATAAGGGGCCTGATGCAATATGGGTGGAAAATGGGCAGGGTGCGCAGAAACCTGTGATCAACAGTATCGAACCTGCGGACAGCGCTGTGGCGGGTGTTTGTTATATCACACTGCACGGAGAAAATTTTTCTGAAGACAAGTCCAAAAATATTGTTACATTCGCCAATGTCGATAATTTTTATCAGGTGGTGGACAGTTCAAAAGGAAAAATTCTTGAAATTGTGCAGGCAGAGGTGAAAAGTGCAAGCAGCAATTCGTTAACGCTTTATCGGCCAAATATCCTGGGTGATTCGTGTCTCATTAAAGTTGCAACACGGGGTGCTTATCAGGTTGAAACGTTTGGATCTCCTTACCGGGTTACAACAGTAAGCAGCCAATATTTGAGATTGGGATCAACGGAAACAATCAATGCAATGGCGGTGGACAATCAGGAGAATCTCTATATCTATATGGCCGATAAAACCATTCATAAGGTGACACCGGATAAAGAACGGTCTCTGTTTTATGACGCCGGAATAGCTGCGGTTACGACCATGCGAACGGGACCGGGAGGGGATCTGTATATAACACGGCAGAGAAATACCGGACTCTACATTGCTAATGCCGATACGTCCATGAAATTGGATGATTTTCCGGTAAAAATTACCGGCTTTGATTTTGATGAAAACGGAAATATTTTTGCCGCTGGAAGAGAATCGAACTTGATTATTAGAAATCCAGATGGTATATTTAAGACAGTTGGGGATTACGAAGATTTTGAAGTGACTGTTGTCCGCATATTTAACGGGTATGTCTATGTAGTGGCGGAATACCGTGGAGACCTTGTTACGATTCCGCTTATGGCGATATGGAGGAGCGAAATTATTTCAGCAGAGGGAGATATCCCGATAGACGTAGGGGAGAAGGAACTCATACTTGACTGGTCGAAATCGGGTGATTTTTCCGATTCGGATATTATGGACATAACATTTTCGGATGTGGATGCAGGAGGAGATTGTTTTGTGGCCACAACCAACGGAGCCAGCGATACGGACGATAGCACCGATCCGATACTGATCATTCATTCAGACCTCAGTTCCGAACCATTCTATAAAGGAGGCCTTTTGGTGCCTTCTGATGGGGAGCCGGATGCGAGCAAGATGGTTTGGGGAAGCGATAAATATATGTACATTTTTAACAGCACCAGCGGAAAAATATTTCAATTGGGTATGAACAGAAACGGGGCACCATACTACGGAAGAGGATTGTAAAAAACGTGTAGTTCGGCGTACCAGATAAAAAAAAATGGAAAGGAGGTGGTTGCGGGCCAGAAGCTGAAGTAATTATTTTTAAATCGTGTCTTTCGAAAAAGGACATGAAAAGTGTATGATGTGTCTCAGAGTATCGAGAATGTGAATCTAATTTTAGGAGGAGTTAATGATGAGAGTATTTACAAAAGTTTTGGTCTGGACTCTCTGCCTGTCATTGGCCGGTGTTTTGTCAGTCAGTGCAACTGTGCTGGATGATGTTCTTCAGGTTCCTATGACGACAGCAGCTCCCGAAATCGACGGAGAAATGGACAATGTCTGGATGGGAGTGTCCAATACGCCCATGCTTATTTATGTGGATGACATTATGCCGGACACCTGGCTTGATCATTCATCATGGTACCGCGCAATGTGGGATGAAGATGCTTATTATTTCTACGGTACCGTATATGATGATGAAATTGCCACTGATTCTCCCAATTCCTATGAAAATGACAGCTGGGAAATCTATTTCGACGCCGATAATTTGAAGAACGATACCTACATAACCGGCAATGATTTCCAGTGGAGATATGTCTATGGTCTCACTGACTTTCTGGCAGGTACAACTGATTTTGGCGAAATGGCCTGGACCGAAACCGATCTGGGTTATGATTTCGAGCTGAAAATTGCTCAGGCCGATCTGCCTTTTACGCTGGAAGCAGACCATGAATTCGGATGGGAAGCCCAGGTGAACGAACGCGACAATGGTACACGCGAAACCATGTCCAAATGGTGGGGAAACACCAACGATTCATGGGTGAATCCGAGTACTTTCGGTACAGCCGTGTTGGCAGAAGCTCAGGTTGGTGACGATCTTTTGATCCCGATGGCTTCCGGTGCCCCTGAAATCGACGGTGAAATGGATGCTGTGTGGAACAATGTTCCCGAAGTTCCCATGAACACCTATGTCGAACAGGATTACACATTGATGTCCGGTAGGGATGATTTGAATTTCTCATTCCGAGCAATGTGGGATGCTACCGCATTCTATTTCTTCGGCAGTGTGATCGATGATGAAATTGCCACGGATTCTCCGAACTCCTACGAAAACGACAGTTTCGAAATCTATTTTGACTCCGACAATCTGAAGAACGATACCTACATTACCGGCAATGATTATCAGTGGAGATATGTCTATGGTCTCACTGATTTTGAAGCTGGCGTATTTGATTTTGGCACAGGCGCCTGGGTCGAAACCGATAACGGTTATGATTTCGAACTCGCAATTTCTCAGGCCGATATGCCCTTTACGCTGGAATTAGACCATGAATTCGGTTTTGAAGTTCAGGTCAACGACCGTGACAATGGCGCACGTGAATCCATGGGCAAATGGTGGGCGGACACCAACGATTCATGGGTAAATCCGTCTCTGTTCGGAACGGCGATGCTGATTGGTGTTACCCCAGCTGTGAACCATAGCAGACCGGATCACTACAGCTTTGTCGACAATTATCCGAACCCGTTCAACCCCCAGACCACGATCGAATATCAGTTGAGCAAACCCTCCGAAGCCACACTGAGTGTTTACAACCTCATGGGCGAGAAGGTTGCCACGATGGTCAACAAAGCTGGCGAATCCCAGTTCAAGTTTGATTCCGGCCTCTACAACATGACAAGCGGTGTCTACATTTACCGCGTTGTCGCCGGCAACGAAGTCTTGACAAACAAGATGATGCTCGTCAAATAATTCTTGTTGTTGAAGACAGATTCAGAATTATTGAAACGTCTGTGGCAACTTTTTGTTGTCACAGACGTTTTTTAATAGAGGTCAATTTTTTGCAATTAGAAAGCATGCATCCATTCATAAAAAAAAGAAGCCGAATGATGAAAACACCTTTTCCAAAACGAATTGTGTTTATATTTTTGTATTCACTAATGATTTTTCTGGGATGTGCGGGAAAAAAGGAAAAGCAGGAGATTCTGGTAAAAGTTGGAGACCGCTCCATTTCGAGGGACGAATTTCTTCAGAGAGCAGAATTAACCGTGCGTCCGCAAAATGTCATGGACAAGCAGCAGGTTCTCAATAATCTTGTTGCGGAGAAGTTGGTCGCGAAAGAGTTTGAAAAAAGCAGCGCTCTTTTAAAAAACGAAAATTTTCAATTGTATATTCAAGGTATTCAGGAACAGAACATGCGTGAACAGCTGTTTATGCGCGAAGCTTACAACAAAGTTCATGTGGACTCCGGAGAGGTTATCAAAATATTTCCTCTGGCCGGCCGGGAGTACGATCTGGCATTTTATTCGATACGCGACAGCGTGGCCGCAAACAAGGTTCAGAAGATGCTTGCCGATTCAAATAAAGCCCCTGAAGAAGTCTTTGATGGTCTGGGTGATATCGATAAAGTGCCGAGAAAGAAAGTATCCTTCATGGATCCCGAACTGGATATTATACACAAAACGCTCTATTCGAAACCGTTGAAAATAGGACAGGTAATCGGACCGATAGAAATAGAAGACAACTATAGTCTTATTATAAAGGTTCTTGGCTGGAAAGATGAACTGATTATTGGCGGAGGACAGGATTTTGACAAACGCTGGTTCGACGTCACAAAGAAATTGAAAGACTTGAAGGCGAATGAGGCATGGACCGAATATGTTGGCCGTGTCATGAAAGGAAAGCGGATCGAGTTTAATAAAGAAGTATTTAATCGTATTGTTGACCTGTTCATTTCTGAATACAACAAAAAGCAGAGCATCAAACAGAATGCTTCAAATCAACTGGATGACGGTTCTTCCCAGAAACTGCTTGATGCAGAAGCGGAACTGCTTGATAAACCTTTTTTTACAATAGATGGCAAAATCTGGACAGTAAAAGATTTTAAAAAATTGCTTGCATCACATCCTCTTGTTTACAGAGATAAAAATTTCCAGACGAGAAGGGCTTATATGCAGCAGTTTCGATATGCGGTTGCAGATTTAATCCGGGATCATTATCTTAATCAAAAAGCCTATCGGCAGAGATTGGACAAGCTTCCGGAAGTAAAGCGTAAAGTCAGAATGTGGAAAGATGCAACCCTGGCCCAATATCAGGTCGATCAGTTTTTAAAAAATCTGTCCGAAAGAAAAGATTTCGATCCCGAGTTGATGAAAGGCCGTGATAATTATTTAAGCCTCTATATTGATACGCTTTATACAAAGTATTCCAGTAAGATTGTATTAAATGAAGAGGTATATAAAAAGATACAGTTGACCAATGTGCCGATGTTCGCCATGCGCCAGAATTTACCCTTCCCAATCGTTGTTCCAAGTTTCCCATGGTATACTACAAAAAACAATATCGGAGATTTCATTAAAAAAGAAGATCAATAACACCTTTTTTAATTTTTCGGTTGCCGAAGAAAAATAAAAAGAGTCGAGGATATGAAAGAAAAGAACGACAATCCAGCCACTGAAATATCTAAAACAAAGAAGTTCATATTTTCGTTGTTTGCTCTGCTGCTTCCATTTTTGTTATTGGTTTTTGTCGAATTGGGATTGCGATTGTTTAAATATGGCGGCGATACCAGTTTATTTATTTCGGCTCCGGATGAAATTTCAGAATATTATATGATCAACCACAATGTCGGGAAACGGTATTTTTTTATGCAAAATACAGTCCCCGACCCTTCAAAAGACCTGTTTCTGAAAAGGAAGCCTGAGAACGGGATCCGTATTTTTGTTTTAGGCGGATCTACGGCGGCTGGATTTCCTTACGGGAACAATGTCATGTTTTCAAGGATACTGCACAAAAGGCTTGCGGATACATTTCCCTATAAACATATCGAAGTGGTGAATATTGCAATGGCAGCCGTAAACAGTTACACGCTGCTCGATCTTCTTGATGAAGTTCTGGAAAAAGAACCGGATGCAATTTTGATTTATGCCGGACATAATGAGTTTTACGGGGCGCTTGGTGTCGCATCGAATGAGTATATGGGAAAGATACGATGGTTTGTGAAAACATACCTCGAATTGAAAGATTTGAAACTATTTATTTTAATAAGAGATTTTATTGCAAAATCGAGCAAAGGGCTTAAAAAAGCGGTAGGAAAGGATTCGGAAATGGATCCCACTGCAACACTGATGGCACGCATTGTGGGTGATCCGGCCATTCCATATGGCAGTAAAACCTTTCAATTAGGCAAGATGCAATTTGAAAGAAATCTCATTGAAATAGTAAAGAAAGTGCAGAAACATAAAGTCCCTTTGATTTTAAGCGAATTGGTGAGCAATGTCAAGAACAAGCCTTTTAAATCGGTATATAGTGATACGTTGCCGCCAGCAGATAAAATATTTTATCGTGCACAGGAAACGGAAAGTCAGGGGAAATATTCTGAAGCGAACAGACTTTATCGATGGGCAAAGGATTTGGATGTTTTAAGATTTCGGGCGCCGGAGCAGTTTAACCGGATTATCCATCAAGTGGCCGATACATATCATGTTCCTGTTGTTGGAATGCAGGACTATTTTGCAGAACATTCAAAGAATGGCATTATTGGATATGATTTGATTTTAGAACATTTGCATCCGAATGTTCAAGGATATTTTATTATGGCAGAAGCATTTTATGATATTTTAAGAGCAAAGAGACTCTTCTCCGATTACTGGGACGAAAAAAATATCAAATCCACATCTACTTATCTAAAAAATTGGGGTATCACAAATCTTGACAGTACATATGAATATATTTCTCTTTTATATTTGATGGGAGGGTGGCCGTTTGTTGAAATGATGGGACCAAATAATACACTTAATAATTATCATCCAAAAAATAAAATCGAAAAATTGGCAATAAAAATATTGACAAATAATGCGTTCGGGCTTGAAATGGGTCATCTGGAATTGGCTAAATCTTATGAATCAGAAGGTCTATATAGGAAGGCTTTTAATGAATATAAAGCATTAATATATATGATACCCTATGAAGAATTATTTGTAAAAGGGGCAATTGAAGCGATAATCAAATTAAAAGACTATAACACCGGTTTGGATATTTTATTTACTTCAAATGAATTTAGGGATACAGGATTCGTAAACAAATGGATTGGACAATTATATTTGGCCAATAATAGAAGTTACGAAGCAGCTTTTTATCTGGAAAGAGCCTTTTCTGTTATACCTGGGGATATACAATTAGTTGAAAGTCTTTATCGGGCATACCTTTTAAATTTTCAATTCGATAAAATAGATGAAATATTAAGGAAATTTCCAAAAAACAAAATAAGCGATGCGAAAATAATTGAAATGAAAAAAAGAGAAAAAATAGTTAAATCGACCTGTTCTGATTTGATCAGATATATGAATGACGCGAGGGGATATATTCAAAATAATGAATGGGAAAAGGCTAAGAAAATACTTAAAAAGATACTTCAGTTCAAAGAAATCCCTGACGCATATTGTTGGCTCGGTAAATTATATTTGCAGGAACATAATGTGGATCAGGGGTTGAATTATTTGCATAAGGGATTAATATTATCCCCATACGATTATGATTTATTATATACGATTTTATATGTATATATAAAAACAAATAAAGAGCATGATGCAGAAGAAATTTATGAAGAATTGAATTATATTTATCCTGATTTTAAAGATCCTTTAAATATTCGGGATCATTTTTTAATGTCTAAAGTTAGATAATTGTATTGTTGATTGATATCATTAATTTTCGAAATAATATTTTAGTTTATGGAATTTATAAAATGAACGTAATTATAATGATAACAAGAGGTAATGTAAAAGCAGTAATAAAAAATATTACTTGACTTTTTCAATTTCATAGTGTATATTTTAATCTACATTTTGAAGTCGGTCATTAATAAAGTTCTTTGATAATTTCGCGTGCACGGCCCTCAATAGTCGTAATTACTTAATGAAAAATAATGATTAATACTACGGAGAGTTTGATCCTGGCTCAGGACAAACGCTGGTGGCGTGCTTAACACATGCAAGTCTAGGAGAAAAGGAATCTTCGGAATCCTTAGTAAACTGGCGAAAGGGTGAGTAACACGTAGGTAATCTGCCCTGGAGTGGGGAATAACATCGGGAAACTGGTGCTAATACCGCATAATATCCTGTTATCACATGATGACAGGATCAAAAATATTTTGCTCTGGGATGAGCCTGCGTCCTATTAGCTTGTTGGTAAGGTAACGGCTTACCAAGGCTACAATGGGTAGCTGGTCTGAGAGGATGGTCAGCCACACTGGCACTGAGACACGGGCCAGACTCCTACGGGAGGCAGCAGTGAGGAATATTGGGCAATGGGCGAAAGCCTGACCCAGCAACGCCACGTGGGTGATGACGCTCTGAGGAGTGTAAAACCCTGTTAGGAGGGAAGAATCTCTCGACTTGTCGGGATTGACGGTACCTCCAGAGAAAGCTCCGGCTAACTTCGTGCCAGCAGCCGCGGTAATACGGGGGGAGCAAGCGTTGTTCGGATTTACTGGGCGTAAAGAGCGTGTAGGCGGGATGGTTAGTCAGCGGTGAAATCTTTTAGCTTAACTGAGAGACTGCCTCTGATACTGCCATTCTTGAGTTCAGAAGAGGGAAGTGGAATTCCTGGTGTAGCGGTGAAATGTGTAGATATCAGGAAGAACACCAGTAGCGAAGGCGGCTTCCTGGTCTGATACTAACGCTGAGACGCGAAAGCGTGGGGAGCAAACAGGATTAGATACCCTGGTAGTCCA
>CAZTZL010000062.1:8630-15281 GCA_964617625.1 uncultured bacterium | reverse complement strand
CCTGTCTTTTCGAAGGAGTCTTTGGACGACTGAGAAATCTTATAACCGGAAGGGCTATAAGATCTCTCACCCCGATGAATCGGGGGTTCGAGATGACAGTTCAATAGATTAATGCAGCACAATCAGTTTCCGTGTTTGGTAGAATCCCTCCGAAACGAGCCGGCAAATGTAAGTGCCCGTGGCAACGCTCCTGTTTCTTTCATCTTTTCCATCCCACCGGATTAAATAGTTGCCCGCTTCTTTTTCACCCTCATCGAGGATTTTGACCAGCCTTCCTGTCAGGTCATAGACATCGAGCTTGAATTTCATGTGTCTCGGTAAGCGGTAAGGGATGAGTGTAAAGGGATTGAATGGATTGGGAAAGTTCTGCTGAAGTCCGTAGAAAAACCGGGGCTGCTTGATGTATATGGATACTTCCTTGGAGTAGCCGCTCTCGTTTCCTGCCAGATCATAGGCCGTTACCGCAAAGTAGTAGAGTCCCGTATCGGGAAGCGAAGAGATGATGTATTCCGTTTTTCGATTGAGATCAATGGAATGGTCATAATTTTTGGAAATTTGTCCGTAGTAAATTTTATAACCGGCGATATCCGGTTCCGTGTTTGGATTCCAGGTAACGGCCACATTTTGCGTGAAGCCCAGATCGGCTCCGAAAAAAATCAAAGAAAAAACAGGCAATATTCTCGACAGTCCATGGCGCACCTGGAATTTTTGCATGGGTTCCTCCGTTTCCCCTTTGGCGTTCAAAATAAAAAAACCTCCACGTGTCAGGGAAGGAATACATCCCACGTGGAGGTTTAAAATCTCCTAACGCAGAGACTGTTGAAAAATTTTTTATTCAGGAGAAAGGTCGCAACGCAATATTGTGTTGTTGATCTCCTGCAACAGCCGAAAATGTAATGATCACTGTCACGGACGTTAATCAGCGACAGGGATGCTTATTTCCCCTAAGGCGTGATTAAAAGGCGTATTTCAATCTAAATCAATTGATGAAAAATGTCAAGTTGAAAATGAATCAATCCGGGGATAATTTGGAGAGAGCAGTTTTAAATGGCGGTGAAAAGATCTTCTGTTCAGTAATGATGGCGTTTATCAGAGCATGGGGAGTGATATCGAAAGCCGGGTTGTAAACTTCAATATTTTCAGGAGCCGTGCGTCTGCCAAATCCCGATGTGATTTCCTCGGCCGAACGTTCCTCAATCGGAATGTCCTCTCCCGAAGCGATAGATCGATCTATGGTCGAAACCGGAGCAGCTACATAGAAAGGTATGTGGTGTTTCCCGGCCAGGACGGCCAGTGTGTATGTGCCGATCTTGTTGGCCGTATCGCCGTTGGATGCGATCCGGTCCGAGCCGACAATGACGCAATCGATTTTTCCCTGCTGCATCAGAAAACCGGCTGCCGAATCACAGATCAGGGTTACATCAATGCCCGCATTCTTCAGTTCCCATGTTGTGAGCCGCGCTCCCTGAAGGAGCGGCCGGGTTTCATCAGCGTACACACGGACCTTTTTTCCGGATTCATGGGCAGCGTAAATGACTCCGAGAGCAGTTCCATATTCCGATGTGGCCAGACCTCCGGCGTTGCAGTGCGTCAGGACAGTCACCTCCTCCGGCAGAAGGGAAGCGCCGTTTTTGCCGATCCGGCGGCAGATTTCACGGTCTTCTTCCAATATTGTTTTTGCTTCTTTAACAAGCCCGTCCTGAATGGTTTTCACATCTGTTTTTTGAATATGATTCAGTGCCCGTTTCATTCTCTCCAGTGCCCAGAAGAGATTGACCGCAGTCGGGCGGGTGGACCGGATTTCGTCCATCGACTTTTGAATCTGTCCGGTCAAGATCATTGTATCATCACCCTGATAATTTTTTGCGGACAGGGCTGCACCCATGGCAGCCGCAATCCCGATGGCAGGGGCTCCACGGATTCGAAGGGTTCGGATAGCTTCGCAAAGAGTTGGAATGTCCTTGATATTCAGATAGACGAGGCTGTCGGGAAGCCGGGTTTGATCGATGATTCTGATTCCGCTGCTGATCCATTCGATGGTCCTGACAGGCATGATTTATATACCCATCATTTGGACGACAATTTTCCGGTTTCGGGGACGGGTGTCAAAATCCATGACCACGATTTGCTGCCAGGTGCCGAGCAGCATCCGGCCTTCGGAGAAAGGGACCGTAAACGAGCCGCCGATCAGCGCTGCGCGCACGTGCGCACTGCCATTGCCGTCTCCCCATGTGGCATCATGATGATAATGTTTGCCGGAAGGCGCTATTTTTTCCAGAGTTTCGGGCAGATCCCTCAACAAACCCGGTTCGTATTCTATGGTGGTAATTGCGGCCGTGGAACCGGAAACAAAAACAGTCATCTGGCCCTCTTTCAATTGGCTTTTGGAAAGTACGTCCGTTACCTGAGATGTAATATCGATAATGTCGGTATGTCCCTGTGTCGAAATATCGATATGATCGGTAATAATCCGCATTATACTTTAACCAGTTCCCGGACTTCTTCAGCTTCTCCGAACACGCTGCAGTATCTGTCCACGAACCGTCTCAAATCGTACTGGTGGTTCTGGGGGCCTTCCGTTTCCAGAACGTAGGCCGCTGCCAGACTGCCCATCCGGCCGATACTTTCCCACGAGAGACGGTTGATCAATCCCTTGATGAGTCCGGCCCTGTAAGCATCGCCCACACCTGTGGGATCGAGGGTTTGTCTGGGGGGAACAACCGGGATGCGGAAGGTTTTATTGCCTGTTCGGATGACCGATCCGTCCTCTCCGTGCGTAACGATGACGACTTCGACCAGATAGAGAAGATGGTCATCGTAAACCCCGGTTTTCTTTTTAAACATTTCCAATTCATAATCGTTTAAAATCAGAATCTTGGCTCCCTCTGTGCCGTATTTCAGCTCTTCCCCCGTCAACCGGACGATCTGCTGGCTCGGATCGAAAATATACGGAATCGCCATTTCCTTGCATTCTTTCACATAATTTATCATGGCTTTGGGATCGTTTGGGGAGATGATGAGCAGATCAATCGGTTCGCCCGAGATGTTACGAATCGACAGCTCTTTCGCATGCTGCATGGCGCCCGTGTAAAAAGAAGCAATCTGATTCCCTTTTTGATCCGTGTTTGCAAAGAAAGAGGCCGTATATTCGTTTTCGACAGCATGGATTTTCGAGGTGTCCACACCAACATTTTTCAGAAATGCACCGTAATCCTTAAAATCTTTTCCCACCGTGCCGAAAAGGGTCGGGCGTTCACCAAGCAGAGCCAGACTGTATGAAATGTTTGCCGCGCATCCCCCGTTCCGGCGTGCCAGAGAATCTACAAGAAAACTCACACTGATTTTGTCCAACTGGTCGGGGAGAAAATGTTCGGAAAAATTCCCCGGGAAAGACATGAGATAATCGAAAGCGATGGATCCGGTAACGACAATTTTCAACGGGACACCTCCTTAAATAGGTTCCATGTTTACATCTTTTCTGGTTTGGAAATCCCGAGCAGTGAAAGTCCGTTGGCCAACACGATCCGCGCAGCACGGCAGAGGGCCAGTCTGGCGAGTGTCAGGGGTTTGTTGTCCGTGACGACCCTGAAGGCATCGTTCTGTTTGCCGGCATGTTGAAAACGGTGATAAGCCGTAGCCACTTCTTCCAAATAGCTTGGGATGTGGTGCGGTTCGAAGAGACGGGCCGCCTCTGTGACAATGCGCGGAAAGGCCATAAGAATTTTTATCAGGTCGATTTCCTCCGGGATTTCGAGCAGAGAGAGATCGGCTCTGGATTCGGGATTCACCCCCTGTTCTTTTGCATGGCGGAGAATACTGCATATCCGCGCATGGGCATACTGGACATAGAAAACCGGATTTTCCTCGGACTGGGTCTTGGCCAGCGTCAGGTCGAAATTGAGATGGCTCGACATGGATCGGTTGATAAAAAAATAACGTGTAATGTCAGTACCCACTTCTTCCATCAATTCATCGAGTGTGACAAAATTGGCCTTCCGGGTGGACATTTTAATTTTTTCCTTGCCTTCGGTCAGCGTCACAAATTGGTGGATCAGCACTTTGACTTTGTTTCCGTCATACCCCAGTGCGTTCAGTCCGGCAAGGACATCGGGATAGGTTGCGATGTGGTCCGCGCCGAAAATGTCCACAATGAGGTCGAATCCCCTTTCAAATTTGTCCTTGTGATAGGCAATATCGGGCAGGCGGTAGGTCGGTTCCCCCGAGGATTTGACAATCACCCGGTCCTGATCCATGCCCAGTTTCGTCGTGCGGAACCACACGGCTCCGTCCGAATCGTATGCGAGATCCCTGTTCCGAAGATCCTGAATCACAGCATCGATTTTACCGGTGTCGTAAAGCGATTTTTCATTATAGAATACGTCAAAATGGATCCCTAATTTTTCAACCGTTTGCTTGATCAGGTCAAAAATGTTGGTTTCGGCGAGACTGCGAAAATAGTCCGTATTTTCAGAAGAGCGCAGTGTGTCTCCTTTTTCCTCTGTCGCTTTTTCGGCGATCTCCCGGATGTACTCTCCCTGATAATAATCTTCGGGGAAATCGACGGATTCTCCCAAAAGCTCAAGATATCTCAATCGGACCGATTCCCCCAGAACCCGCATCTGTTTGCCTGCATCGTTGAAATAGTACTCACGGATCACATCGTGGCCGGTCGCTTTGAGAAGACGGGCAATGATGTCTCCGATAACCGCCTGTCTTCCGTGGCCGATCGTCAAGGGGCCCGTCGGATTGGCGCTGATGAACTCTACCTGTGTTTTTTTTCCCTTTCCCCAATCCGCATGGCCGTATTTTTTATCCTGCTCCAAAATCTCGCTGACAGCCGATTGCAGGAAGGGACGGCTCAAAGTAAAATTGATGAATCCCGCGCCGGCCATTTCAACTTTCTCGATGATGGATTTGTCCAGCTCGATATGATCGATAATGGATTGGCCGATTTGTTTTGGAGATTGGCGCATCAATGGTGCGAGGAGAAAAGGCAGATTGGTGGCAAAATCACCATGTTCTTTTTGTTTGCCCGGAGACAGATCAATCGACAGAGGTTTTTCTTCCTTCAAACCGATCGATTGAACCGCTTGTTTGAGCTGTTTTTTCAAATAGTTTTCGATATTCATTCCGCATGATCCTGAATCATTTCAATTTCCGCATCCCCCCACAGATTTTCCAGGCGGTAAAAATCTCTCGTCTCTTTCTCGAAAATATGGACAACCACATCCACGTAATCCAACAGGACCCAGTGCAGAACCTGGTATCCTTCCCTGTGCCACATCCGGACGCCCTGCTGGCCGGTTTCTTCAAGAATCGCATCGGCAATGGCTTTGACCTGTGCTTTGGATTCACCATGGCAGATTACAAAAAAATCCGTGACCGTATCCAATTTCTGAAGATTCATAATACGGATTTCGCAGGCTTTTTTTCCAAGGGCAATTTGTGCAATTCGGCTGGCAAGTTCGTGCGGCTGGATCGTTTTTTTCATTCATGCTCCATTTTTTCCCATGGATCGAGGCGGTTGTAATCTTTCCCAAGAATCACCGTGGCGTCGATCAGATACGATTCATTCACCTCCTGAAGGACACGGTCTTTCCCGAGTCCAAGCGCTGAAGCGATTCGTATTCCGTTTTGAATTTTTCCACGCCGGTCGATTACAACCGTTTTAAGGACATTGAACGTCTCGTAATTTTCAGAACGAATGACATCAAATCCCTGTTTGCGGAAATAATCCATGTATTTTCCGGCAATTCCCGGAACGCCGCAGCCGTTTAATATTTCAATCTGAAGGATCTTTGGTTCCTCTTCAACGATCATTTCTTTAACCGGGGGTTTCGAACATTGTCTGATAATGAATAAAATCAATACGACGTCGACTAAAACAAACAGAGCGATGAGAGATTTTACGAGACTGCCTTTCCAGTTTGTGTGCGGTTTTGAGGTTCGTTTTCTTCTATAGGGCTGGTGCGCAGGTTTGGGCAAGGGACGTATTCTTCGTCTTCTCTGGGTAACCATTTTTCCCCTCTGTTTCAATAAAAAAATGACCGAGTCATAATATCTCGGTCAAATATAACTGAATGATATAGTGCAAATAATCACGCCGATACATCCCTCATTGTTACCAGGTTCGGTAATAGGGATTCATCAGCGGCGAAGGATAGGCCTGATAATCGATCACCAAAGTTGTATTTTTAAAGGGCTGGTATTGAAGCATAGCCCTTTGTACAAAGAATTTGTTGTTGGCTTCCCGGGATATGCTATTCGATCCGCCAAACGGTTGATGCAGATAGCCAAAGCGAACCTGCATCAACAGGGGATCGGAAAATTGATAATTAATTGTATTGAGATAGAGACCCTGATTGTATCCGTTTCCCCCGGATGTGAAGTAGGAGAGCGAATAACTTTGTGACATGCTGAGTTTATTCGAATCAAAAAGCTGATCGAGAAATCCTCTGGTTTTTTGAAAACCTTCAGAAGGTTTGAATACCACGCTTTTATCGTCCTGAATTTGTGCGATCAGAACAGAAGAAGCAATAATCAAGAGGAAAAAGATAATTTTGGTTTTCATGGCTGCTTTTCTCCCTATGGGAAATTGTGGTACCAAGTGATAATTATACAAATAAAAATCTAAAAGTCAACCCTTTTTTT
>CAZTZL010000062.1:0-8530 GCA_964617625.1 uncultured bacterium | reverse complement strand
TAAAACGATTTGCCGTATGCAAAAGTTTCGATCCATTTGTTCTAAATACTATTTAATCAAAACTGCTTTTGACTGTTTTTTATAGGTTCCTGCGGAAAGTTCGATCAGATAAACTCCCGAAGGCATCTGGGCTCCTTTGTCGTCCTTCCCGTTCCAGTCAACCCGATAGCACCCTCCTCCCTGTTTTCGTTTAAACAGTGTGCGGACTTTTTTCCCGGAAAGATTGTAAATTGTAATGGATACTTCGGATGTGTTCGCGGTTTCCGGAATGTTGTAATCGATCCATGTCGTGCTGTTGAAAGGGTTCGGAAAATTTGGATAGATCTCGTACCGGCCCGGTATATTGTCCGACCGCAGATTGGCCCACGAAACCAATTCGGATTCAAGAAGCACCCACCCGTCCGGATCGATCAGAAGAGTTTGGGGTTGTGAATTCAAACGGAAAGAGAATACATCCCGTTCGTTTTCGATCCATACAACCGTATCCTTGAATCCCTGGACCAGGGTGATCTGAAGATCAACAGGCATTTTAAAGAACTGTCCTGGTGTCTGAATCTGCTCGATGTTGATATTGATTTCGTATTGATTTTCTCCAAGCGGCCGGCTGTTCCAGCTGTATTGAAGTTTCGGATATCCCGCCTGATAGATCCATTCATCAAAGAACCAGTTTAAATCTGTGCCGGTTACGTTTTCACAGACAGTTTGAAAGTCCGCAATAGAAGCGTTTCCGTATTTATAGGTTTCGTAATACTGATTGAGAATGGTCCAAAAATGTTGATCCCCTGTGACATGCCTTAACATATGGAGTACCCAGGCCCCTTTTTTATAGATGATTCCCCAGTTGAAAAGCTCAACCCATCCCGGATTATAGATAGGGAAGTCTTCCTGGGCTGCCTGAGCCAGGTATATACTTTTAAAATGTTCCATATCCGCTTTCAGCGCGTTCAATCCTCCCTGGTGCTCGCTGTACAGCGCTTCAGAATAGGACGCAAAGCCTTCATTCAGCCAGATAGCCGGCCAGTCGTTTAGTGTGACGGCGTCGCCCCACCACATGTGGGCTAATTCATGAACGAGGCCGTCTTCGTAGTTCCGGTTTCCCTGAATCCAGATACTGTTGATTGTGGTCATGGTTTGATGTTCCATGCCTCCGGCAGAGAAGGGGTCCACCTCCGCCATACCGTATTTTTCAAACGGATACTCACCGAATCGGTCTGAATAAAAAGTGATTGCATCCACCATGTTCACGAAATCTTTCACTGAATTGGCCGAGTCCTCCCGGAATATGTAATAGGCCATTTCGACTGAATCTCCAAGGTCAGTTACATACCAGTCCGACCAGCGTGCGTAATACTCGGACATGGTCACGCAGATCAGATAAGTAGCGACCGGATATTCGGTTTTCCAATGGAAGGTCTCCCGTTGATGATCCGGACTGAGTTTCCTGCTTTTTAACAGGCCGACGGAAGCGACTTCAACGCCTTTCGGCACAGTGACAAACAGTTCTGCCGTGGCTTTGTCCCAGGGCACGTCCAGACAGGGGAACCAGTATCTTGAAAAAGCCGGTTCAGTAAATGTATAGGCGCACCTGTCATAAAAATAGAATCCGATTTCATCGGGAGCGCCGTGATAATAAATAACAACGGAAAACGTGTCGTTCCGTTCGATTCCCGGTTCGATTGAAATGTCGATCAATCTCTGTGCCTGGTCAAAAGTTGTTTTTTCCCCGAGAAAGCAGACCGAATCCGCGGTTAGATCCACCATGTGCAAGGAGATTTCATTCAGATTATCCCGCCGGGACAGGCATGTTATTTCAGCCATCCCTGAAAATGCGCTGTTATGGTAAGGGAAGTTTAAATCGAGGCGGCAGTGCAGGATGTCGACTGCAGACGCGGTGTCGAATAATACGGCTGAATAGGGAGACGACATCATTGGCTTGTCCATAAAGGATTTTTTTTCGGGCCTGATGTATTTGTCCTGTCCTCGCACGGATCCAAAAAGAATGGAAAACAGGAAAATGTATCCGTACAAATATTTAACCGGTTTTAGAAACACTGCCTGTCTCCGCCAAAACAAAATCGATTTTCCGCATTTCCTTCAATATATTGGCCACCCGGACACGAATTAGGTCCCCGAACCGGTAGATGACGTTTTCATTTTGTCCGATGAGCCGGTAATTTTTTTCGTCAAAGATATAATAATCGTCTTTCAAATCGCTGATGTGAACCAGTCCCTCCACCAGATACCGGGGGATTTCCACAAAAATCCCGAAAGAAGTAACGCCGGAGATGATGCCGTCGAATTCCTCTCCGAGATGGTCTTCCATGAATTCGACCTGCTTGGCCCGAATCGATTCCCGTTCAGCTTCCTGGGCCACGATTTCCCGTTCGTTTGCAATCTCGCAAATCTCATTGAGCTTCGTCGGTAATTTGGGAAGACGGGACTGGTCCTGATTATAACTTTTCAATAACCGGTGGACGACCAAATCCGGATATCTTCTGATGGGCGAGGTGAAGTGCGTGTAGTGCTTGAATGCCAGCCCGAAATGGCCCTGATTGTGTGTTGAGTAAACAGCTTTCATCATGGTCCGAAGCGCTACCTCTTCCAGAATGATTTCATGCCTGGTTCCCCTGAAGTGATGGAGGAGCCGCTGGAATTGTTTCGGCGTGATTTTATCTCTGCTGTCCAGTTTATAACCGAGAGCGCGGGTGAATCGTGTGAACTCTTCCAACTTTTTTCCTTTTGGCCTTTCGTGAACCCGGTAAATAAAGGAGAACTTTTTACCCGTTTGCTGCCGTAACTTTTGAATATGTTCGGCGACGGTCCGGTTTGCAAGGAGCATGAATGCTTCGATAAGTTTATGGCTTTCCAACCGTTCTCTGATTCCCAGCTCAACAGGATGGTTGTTTTCATCCAGAACCACTTTCGGTTCGGGTGCTTCAAAATCGATGCTTCCGCTGTTTTTCCAGCGGTCCAGAAGCATCCGGGCGAGGCGGACCATATCCGACAGGACATCAAACAGTTCCTGCCTGCTTTTTGAATCGGCAAGAGGGATCGCATTCTCTGAATCGTCAAATCCACTTTTTCTGTCCTGCAATTTTAAAGCATCGATGATATTCTGGACCTGACGGTAGCTGAAACGCGCCTTGCTGTGGATAATCGATTCCCGAATCTGATACGATTTCAGAACGGATTCTGAAGTGAGTTCCATCAGGACACTGTAGGTAAGCCTGTCCTCATCGGGTTTCAGGCTGCATATTTCATTGGAGAGGCGTTCCGGAAGCATCGGAAGCACGCGGTCCACGAGATAAACGCTGGTGGAACGTTTTAAGGCTTCCACATCAATGGGAGAGGCCGGTTCGACATAGTGGCTGACATCCGCGATATGAACCCCAAGGAGAAAATTTCCGTTCGCCAGTTTTTCCAGCGAGACGGCATCGTCAAAATCTTTTGCATCTTCCGGATCGATTGTGAAGATCAACTTGTCCCTCAGGTCGAGCCGGGCTTCGATGGTTTCCAAGGAGATTTCACCATTGATTTCTTCCGCGGCTTTGTTAATTTTAGCCGGAATTTTTTCTGGCAGGTCATAACGGTGCAGGACTGAAAGGATATCAACTCCCGGCTGATCCGGATGGCCGAGGATATCGACTATTTTGCCTTCGACCCTCCTGTGGGCATCGCCCCATTGAATGATTTCTGTCACGACTTTCTGGCCGTCCTGTGCCTTTCCCCTGTTTTTTTCGCTGATCAAAATGTCGCGAGATATTTTCAATTCATCGGGAATCACGTAGTTGCCGGTTTTCTTTTCGCGGAAAGTGCCGACGATTTTGTCGTGTCCCCGCGTCAAAACTTCGATCACTTTGCCTTCCGGCAGTTTATTGACCGGTTGTGCCAGGAGCATCACCTTGACACAGTCGTGGTGGGCGGCATCGGACATATTTTTTGGGCTGATAAAGACATCCTGTCCGCCGTCGTCGCGAATGAGAAATCCGTATCCCTGCGTTTTGACATGCAATGTCCCTGTTACGATATCCGGTTTTTTGAGTTTTCCGTATTTGTTGCCTTTATATCTTGTGATTTTGCCCTCTTCGGCAAGCTCGCGGACGGTTCTCTTGAAAAATTGGTATTCGGTGTTGGCGGTTCCGAGTTTTTTTGCCATTTCCCGGTTTTTGTAAATTTTTCCGGGATTGGCATCTAAAAATTGCAGAATGATTTTTTCAAATTGATTTTTTAATGTTTTACTCAATGATACTCCCAAGAGTTGTTCTATATGAATATATTTATTTCAGCGATAAATGCAAGGAAAAGGTTTATTGCGATATCAGGCGCTTTTTGCTTGAATTGTTCAAATTCTTTTTCTAATTTTTATGCAAATGAACAATGACCAATTTCTATAAATGATTTTGGACATTTAGACAGGGGATATATATTTGAACAATTTGATCCGGTGATTGATGGCAAAAGAACCGCTTGAAACCGTTCGAATAGACCGGTGGCTGTTTGCCGCCCGTTTTTATAAAACAAGAAACCAGGCACTCAAGGCCTGCGAAGGTGGAAAGGTTAAAGTGGACGGACGGTCTGCGAAACCGCACAAGTTTGTCCGCACAGGTGATCGTCTGACGATTCATCACCATGACCGGTATCGCAATATCGAGATTCTCGCGCTGGCCCAGCGCGGACTGCCTCCAAAAGAGGCAAAATTACTTTACCGCGAGGATATCAAACATTCGCTGACACAGGAAAACGAGGAACTGCTCAATCTTTTTTACAAGACAGAAAAAAAATCCCGTTTGAAATATAAAGGAAGACCCACAAAGAAAGAACGGCGGAAAATCGATAATATAAAAAGGCGTTTTTCTTGAAACATTCAGTATTGTTTGATTGGAGAAAATGAATTGGATACAGAGACTGTCGTCCGTGTTTTAAAACTGTTAAAAAAAGAATACGTTCACTGGCATGCTCCTATTGTCACTTTGGTGGCTGAAAGATCGAAAGATCCTTATCAGATTTTAATTTCGACGCTTTTGAGCCTGCGTACAAAAGATGAGGTGACCACCGGGGCTTCAGCGCGCTTGTTTCAAAAGGCGAAGACACCGGATGCCATGCTGAAATTGTCTTCGGAAGAGATCCGGAAATTGATTTTTCCAGTCGGATTTTACAAGCGAAAGGCCGATACCATTCTTGCCGTTTCCGGAATTCTAATAAAAAAATATAAAGGGAAAGTTCCCGATGATCTCGATGAATTGTTGACATTTCCCGGTGTGGGCCGAAAGACAGCCAATCTGGTGATTACACTGGGTTTCGGAAAAGCGGGCATTTGTGTGGATACGCACGTGCACCGGATTTCCAACCGGTTCGGTTATGTGCGGACCAGAACGCCGGAAGAGACCGAGATGGCCTTGAGGGAAAAATTGCCCAAAGCCTGGTGGATTCCGTATAACGATATTCTTGTGGCCTTCGGTCAGATTTTATGCAAACCGATCAGTCCGTGGTGCAGCCGCTGTCCTGTTAAAAAATTCTGTGAAAGAATCGATGTTGAAAAATCACGCTGAAGTTTTTTCTCCGTTTTTATTCTGTTCATTTTTTTAAAAATTTTATCCACTTGCCAAATTATCCGGCCTGATATTACATAGAACGATTTATCATTTTTTAAATCATATTTTCATTTTGAAAGGAAAAATTTTCCTGATCGTGCGTTATTTAAAAATTCTGAAAAATATTCCAGTCCGCCTGGTTTTTATAATTATCTATTATTTCAGAAGTTAATAATGGGATCAATATTTTTTTTTGCGGTCATTTTTCTGGTATGATATATGCAAAGATTGAGGTGATATCCTGTTCTTTCATGAATATGATATCATGTAAAATATTTCATAGCCTTGTGCAGGTGTCAAAATGAATTCCAAATATCAAAGATTGATCTTAACGGTTTCATCAGGCTTTATTTTTCTTTTTGGACAAATTACCTACAGCGCTAATCCAAAACAGGTACAAAAATCATTGCAACCTCTTGAAAATATACTTAAAAGTGATGGATCGCTGAATTTGGATGCGGCCGGTACGGCTGGAAGTTATGATACAAAAGGGTGGACATTGCTTGCCGATACGAAGGGCAATCCCAGATTTGTCAGAAAGAGGCGCGTCGCTTCATTTGCGAAAAGGCCGGCTGTTGTTGCCGGTGATGAAGATTGGGATGATAATTTTGGACTGCCCGGTGTGGCAGGCTATGTCTATGCTTTGGCGGTGGATGGGGGAGGCAATGTTTATGTAGGCGGAAGTTTTTCTGTTGCGGGGAACAAATCTGCGAATTTTATCGCTAAATGGGATGGGAGTGATTGGAATCCGCTTGGAAGCGGTGTGAATGAGACTGTTTTTGCGATTGCAATTGATGGCATCAATGTTTATGTGGGTGGACTCTTTACTGAAGCAGGCGGGAACAGCGCAAGGCATATGGCAGTTTGGAACGGAAGTGACTGGAATTCACTTGGCAGTGGATCAAATGACGGTGTGAACAGTAAAGTTAACGCAATCAAAATTATAGATCACGATGTGTATGTGGGTGGGGATTTTACGGAAGCAGGCGGAGATGGCCTGATCAAGTATATTGCCAAATGGAATGGAATTGGTTGGGTTGACGCTGGAGTATTAAATGGTACGGTAAATGCCTTAGCGGTGGATGCAAGTGATAACTTGTATGCTGGCGGTAATTTTACTGTGACAGGAAGCGGAGATGCCAACCGGGTGGCCAAGTGGAATGGGAGTTCCTGGTCTGCATTGGGCCTTGGGATAAATGATCCTAGCGGCAGTGTTTACACTCTTGATATTAAAGAGGACACGTTGTATGTAGGCGGTGATTTTAATCAAGCGGGAGGGCTGAGCTGTTACAATATTGCCGAATATGACATCAATGGAAACAACTGGTCCGCTGTGGGTGGTGGTACAGACGGTGATGTAAAATCCATCACAATCATTGGAACGGATATCTATGTTGGCGGTGCATTTGGGCATGTCGGTGTTTTAGAAGCCAATCGAATTGCCAAATGGAACGGGAGCAGCTGGTCTGCACTTGCTCAAGGTGTAACCAGTACAGTGAATGCAATAGCCGGTGGAAGTGATGTTTATGTTGGAGGAATTTTTGAGCAAGCAGGTGGTGTGGGTGTGAGTAAAATTGCCAAATGGAACGGGAGCAGCTGGTCAAGTTTAAATACAAATAAAACATTCGGCTCAAATGGTTCGATTTATGTCATTACTGTCAATGGCAGTGATGTTTATGTAGGAGGAGGGTTTACCGCAATAGGTGGGGTTTTGGCAAACCGTATTGCCAGATGGAACGGATCGCAATGGTATCCACTGGGGGATGGAGTGAATAACATTGTTAATGATATTGTCGTGGACGGCAGCAATGTTTACGCCGGTGGCGAATTTGTTGTAGCAGGAGGGGGAATTGCCAATCATGTTGCCAAATGGAATGGGTCTACATGGTCCCAGGTGGGGGAAGGATTGAACTCATCGGTTATTTCGTTGGCGATGAAGAATGGTACGTTGTATGCGGGGGGCAGTTTTACAGGTTCTGGATTGGTGCCTATATATTATTTGGCAAAATTCTCAGGATCCAGCTGGAGCGCACTTGGAAGCGGAGTGAATGACATTGTCTATGCATTGGTTTTCAAGGGGGATAGTTTGATTGTCGGTGGTGATTTTACAGAAGCAGGTGGAAATTCTTCAATCCAGTATCTTGCAAAATGTGATACCAATGGAAACGGCTGGGACGGTCTGGGAGATGTCGACGGGATTATCGAGGCAATGGCTGTCAACGGGGATGATCTGTACATTGGCGGTGCATTCAATACGGTCGGAGGTATCACAGCCAATAACATTGCCAGGTGGGATGGAAATTCCTGGAATTCACTCGGTACGGATAGCGAGAATGGCGTGGATGATGAGGTATATTCTATTCGTGTTAGCGGGACCAATGTGTATGTGGGGGGGGCTTTTTTTCAGGCAGGGAGTATCAGCGCGAATTTTATTGCTAAATATGATGAAAGCGGCTGGAATGCTTTCGGAAGCGGACTGGACAGTTATGTATACACGATTGGCGAAGGGAACTTCTATGTCGGCGGAGATTTTTATACGGCGGGAGGTAAACCTTCCTACCGCATAGCACATTACGGGGCAGAGTCGCAAACGGTTTTGGCCGAAATAAAAATATTTTTGGAGGGGCCTTATTATGTGAACGGTGATACGATGCGAACCGATTTAAGAAGAAATAGTTATATTCCATCTACATCTCCATATGCGGATGGCCGAAGCGCAACGGTCCCCAGTAATGTGGTCGATTGGGTATATGTGCAGCTCAGAACCGCTGCTGACGGAACGGCTGTTGCTTCAAAAAGTGCGTTTCTGCACAGAGACGGACGTATTGTCGCGGACGATGGAGTGACCGGTCAAATAATACTTGACGTTGCAGAAGGCAGTTATTATATTGTGGTTGAACAGCGAAATCATTTAAAAGTCATGAGCGCCAATCCGGTTG
>CAZTZL010000061.1:0-15781 GCA_964617625.1 uncultured bacterium | reverse complement strand
GCTTTGAGAAGCTCCTTTTTAATCGGTTTGGCCGAATCGTTGTCATAGGGATTCCAGATGGTATGCGGATTGTTCGTCACAGGCAATCCGGCAGAAATAAGAATGTGGTCGATCAGGACGTTCACCGGGAATTCGGTAATTCTGTCTTTGAAACGCGCGGAACTCGGCTTCCATCCGTATGCGGTCCATTTGGGTTTGCCGGCATGATTCAGTAGGATTTTATCCGGTTCGAAAATGTCGCCCATAACGGTTTCCACGGCGCTCCGCCCGAATTTGAATTCATAAAAATCCATGCCCGGTCCGTCGTTCATATCGCCCATGACAATGACTTCCTGATTTTTGGAGAGAAGCTCATCAATACGGTTTCTGATCCATGTGCACTCGGCGTAGAGTTTCAGCCGGTTTCGCGTGGATGCGCGCTCCCAGTGCATCATGTCCATGTTGTTGAAAATTCCTTTGGATTTCGTATGAACGATAATGATCCTGAAAACCGTCCCGCTTTGATTGACTTTGACTTCGATTTCAAGTGGCGGCCGGTAGTGTTTGTACGTTTCCTTGATGTTATCATCGTCGGTGTCAAAATAGAATTCTTCATTAAACGGAGGATTGGATTTATTGCCTTTTTTTCCGCCGGGCTTGTGAGTCACTGTGAGTTTATCGGGATTAAATATCGCGGCGATTTCCTGAGTGCCTCCGGAGATGAATCCTGTGACGGCTTTGGTCATTGAGAGACCGGCATGCGCGGCGAAGTTTTCGAGTTTTTTGACGGTGGATTCCGAACCGTCCGCGGTTGTATTCGGCGCTTCGACGATACCGAGCAGGTCGGGCTTGAGATGGTTCAAAACAGTTTTAATGGCTTCGATCCGTTCCTGTTCTTCGGCCCCGGTTTTCAAGGCGTTGTCTTTTTCGAACAGGTGGTTGAACCATTCGATGTTGTACGAACAGATTCTGAGTGACATAATAACCCCCTTGTGTTTTATGAATCAATGGAATAGAATTTGGATGCGAGTCGGAGATGCAGATTCAAGAACATGATTTTTTATGACGAATCAAATTGCTGTGATTTGTCACGCATAGTGTAATAAACAAAAAAAACATTTGCAAGAAATATTTTATGGATGAGATAGTTCTTTTAAAAAACGGATTGATGTTTTATCTTGAATTATTAACGTCCGGTTTATAGACCGCTTGATTGGTGATTGTTTATCCGGTTTTATAATAAAAAATGATCATGACTGATCAAAAACGAAAAATCCTTTTCCTCTGCACCGGCAATGCGTGCCGCAGCCAAATGGCGGAGGGATGGACGCGGCATCTCAAGGGAGATCGAATCGATGCCTGGTCTGCCGGAATCGAAACGCACGGGCTCGATCCCAGAGCGGTACAGGTGATGTCCGAGGCGGGTGTGGATATTTCCAAACACCGATCCAAACATTTGAACGAAGTCATCGACATTCCGTTTGACGTGGTGATTACGGTCTGCGACCGCGCGCGGGAAAGCTGCCCTCTGTTTCCCCGTCCCGTGAAAAAAATGCATGCAGGATTTGACGATCCGCCCACTTTATCCAGAAATGCGAAAAGCGAGGAAGAGGCGCTGAATCATTACCGGCGTGTCAGAGACGAAATCCGAAAGTTTGTGGAGAAACTGCCGGAGAGTTTATAAACGCCAATTGGTGGCAACACAAAATGTCACTTATTCTTTCTTCGTACGATGACTTCGATGTACTACAAATATTCCCACAATTACGCCGAATCCTCCCAAAATATGCAGTCCGGTAAAGCGGTCGTGGAAGAATAGAATGGAGAGAACTGCCGTAACGACAGGCTGACCTAAAACAGAAGGCGCCACCAATGAAGCCGGCAAATGTCCCTGGGAGTAATTAATAAACAACCAGCCGCACACATGACCGATCAACGCAATGGCCAAAAAATTCCATACGGCTTGAGAAGAATATCCCGATAATGGCCGCTGGAGAACCATATTGATGAATAAAAGCAGAATGGCTCCGCTGGTGGTGAAGATCCAGAAATAGGCGAGTGTGTTCAGACGCTGGCGGCTCTTTTGTGTGAATATCATAAACGCCGCATAAAAAACAGAAGCAATTAAGCCGAGCAATGCTCCAATTCCCAGATGAACGGCGTATCTAAAATTTTGTCCGAGAACCAGAATTACTCCGGAAAGAGCGATCATTATTCCGATCCAGAATAACCATCTCTGTTTTTCATGGAAAAATATCCAGGCACACAGGCCGACCCAGACCGGCGCGAGATTGGCCATCAATGTCGGTGTGGTGGCTTCTCCCATCATGACGCCGGTGGACCAGAGGCTGATGTCCGTTCCGAAACAGAGTCCTCCGGCGATGGCAAATAATACGCCTTTTCTGGAAAGTCTAAGACCTGATTTCTTTAAGTAGAAATAAAATGGCGGAGCCGTCGCTATAGAAGCGATTGCCATCCGGTAAAAAGCGGTGACTGTTCCCGGCGCGCCCGCCCATTTGATAAAAATGGCTGTAAATCCGATAATCACAATACCGCAGATCAGCGTTAGATAGGCAAGCCAGCTTGATTGAGGTTTTTCCATATTTTTTAATAGAATGATTATCTATGTGATCTTTGAAAACTGCAGTCGCATTTATTTTTCTTTATTGATTAACACTCCCAGATTCCGCTGAAGTAAATGATAATCATCGAACATATAAATCTTCTTTAATTTTTCTATCGTTGGATCAGGCAGTTTATCCCGGGCAATACCATCCAGTATCATCTGCGTTTCTGCCGGTGTGAATGTTTCCCCTTCCTCAATACGGGTTGACTGTTCTTTATTGGCTGGACAGATGTCCTGACAAATCATGCAGCCGATCAGTGAATTGTGCCATTGCGGATTAGTCCATTCCGGGAAATCGCCGGTTTTCTCATTGAAGAAAGTGATGCACCGCTCGCCGGATATGAGGAACGGATCTTCGTGGATTGCCTGTGTCGGACATTTTTTGATGCATGCTGAACAATGCCGGCATCGGTCCATCATCTTTAGCTCCTGCCAGTTGTCGGAAGAACAGGGGATATCCGTAAAAAAAGTTTTGACTGTAAAATAACTGCCCCAGCCTTCGATGTAAGCAATGTTGTTCCGGCCGTATCTGGCCAGTCCGCTATGTACAGCGATATGCTTCTCGGGCAACAATGCATTGTCGATCTTAAAACCATGATCGTTTAGATAAACTGAAGTTATAATGAATATTTCCTTGTCGATGTCGTGCAAATAGGTGGGGGGAATGATCGCATGAACGGTTTTGTCCGATAACTGGAATGAAACATCCACTTTCGGCTGCCGTGAAGCGACAATCAGCACGGATTTTGTATTCTTGAATCCGGATGGAATTTCATAATCCCATTGCAAATGGTACCGTGATGAAATCTCATTGTAAAAATCCGGATTCAAAGTTTTCTGTTTCAGGAGCATTCCGGTATCTTCTTTGAGTTCCCTCAAATGATGGACAGAAACCAGGGTGTTTTTAAAGCCGGCATTTGATAAATGTTCGTGTAAATTTTTAACTATTTCACTCATCGTATAAGTATTAAATAACAATTTTGGAGACCGAAAACCGGAGACTGAATACTGTATACTAATAAATATACCAACGTTCCATTAAAAATTGATTATTGTACAAACGTAGGAAACAGTCAGATATTTTACTGATTTGATCTTCCCATGCTCTTGGCTTTTTCCAGAATCCTCGGGATGGATTGATCCATTAAAAATTTCATGTCTTCGTAGCGGTATGTCCGTTCTTCGAACGGCAGGTTATCAACGGCGTTTAAAAATCGTTGTTTAAATTCATCGAAATAGGATCCATAAATGTGATAACTGTCGGCCTGATGAACGTATCTGCCCAATTGAACAGTCATCCCTGAAATCTTGGATATGTTTTCCGCGATTCTTTCCTGGAGCCGGATCAATGCAAACATGTTCATGAAAGCAGCCTTGTACGCGTCGTTCGACCGGAACCGGACGTTCATATTCAAGATCCAGTTCTTCTCATTGCCCGGCAGCATGCGGCACCAGATGGACTGGAGACAGGGCGGATCGTAGCAGTCGTTGTCTTCCCACACTTTCCATGTGACGGCCTGGGCACGTCTGGTGTAGGGAGTCTGGGCCAGTTTTTCAGCGATCACTCCGATTTGATTAAAGCTTTTATCCAATCCGGAAAGTGAGTATTCGAACAACCGCTGGTGGTAGGTATATTCCCATCGTGTATCGTGGGCATCGGAAGCGTCTCTCACGCAGTGGTCCTTGATGCCGTCCAGAACTTCCATAACATATTCCTGAAGATCGTCCAGACCGCCGGGAAGATCCCGGTGAATCATGGGTTCGGAGAGCGGTTCTTTCACGACCATCGTCATGGAACAGTCTTTACTCGGAGGATCATCCGGTTTGTCGTATTCGGTTTTGACATCGCATCCTTCCCTGAAGAGTTGCACCAGCGAGTTCTCCCAAACTTCAGCCAGGTTGCTGCCTTCAACCAGAAAAACAGGGATATTGCCGTTCATAAAATTAACTCCTTTAAAATGAGCAAGTGTCCTATAGCCAGAGATTGATTTTGTTCATATCGATCCAGAACCACCAGACTTTTGATTCGACCACCTGTAAAGATTCGGTACCGGAGAGCAAGTCTTTAATCTGCCGGGCAGATTGAGCTGTTTCGTTTCCTTTGTTGTAATAGATGGTATTTTTATGTTTTTCTACTTCCGATGATTTATTGATTTCCAACTGAACATGGGCACCCAGATGATTCAGTTGATTCATGATCTGTTTGGCTTTGGATTCTTCTTCTTTTGCATAATGGAGAATAATTTCCGTGCCTGGAATCCGATCCGTTTTTTCCGTTTCAGTCATTCCGGGAACGGCATTTTCCTGCATGGTCATTTGGCCGCTCGATAGTTTCAATTGTCTCAGTTTGTCGTCCAGATCCGATTTTTCGTTTTCCAGTTTTGAAAGTTCTGTTTCAAGTTTTGATTTTTCTGATTCGAGATTCACCTGTGTTTTTTTCAAATCCTTTTGTTCTTCTTCTAACGATTGGATCTGACCATTCAATGTTTCCATTTCCTGATTGAGTTTATGAATCCGATATTTGTATTTCTGCTCCGTTGTTTGGAGGTCGACAACGGTTTCCTGAAGTTCCTTGTTTTTCTTTTCCAGTGTGCCAATGGTTTGCGCATTCCTGATTTCCAGTGTTTGCATATCATGCCGAATTTGATCTTTTTGACCGGTGATTTCCTTTTGGATTTTTACATAATGAGGACGAACGAATAGAAATGTGATCCCCAAAGTGAGCAATAATGCGATTCCCCCGATCCATATGATCTGTTTTACAACAGGATTCAGAGATTGTTTTTTTTGTATTCTATCTTGGTTGTCAGACATTTTTTCTTTCTCCTTTACTTTTTAAAAGTCTTTTTTCCCTGATATTATTTTTAGTTTTACACGACGGATTATTTACTCCAATAATTCTATCGCTCTTTCAAGCACCACGTTGCGGTTATTCACAATACTCTCGCAGGCAGGTATCGGAATGTCGGGAAATAAACCCATATCTTCTAAAATTGTCTGATCAGCTTTGCAGGCCACCCAGCTCGAAATGGTATATCTGGTGCCGTCTTCCAGTGTGTATTCCTGGGGATTGCCTGAACTTCCCCGCGTGGTATCTCCGATGGTAGTGACGTGATCCAGTGCGGACATCACATTTTTTTAATTATATTGGCTTTTTATCTTAATGTTGGACTGATTGAAAAATAAAAGGCGAACCGATTATTTTATGATTCGCCTGTGAACAAATGATATGGAAAATGAAGTTAAAAGTCAAGCAGAATTCTTATACTTTGGAGGGGGGCATTCCGTTAAATATTCTTAAAGCCCTTTCGAAAGATGATAATACATTTCATTCCACCGCAGTTCTTTTTTAAATTGGGGAATCATTGTTTGATCATCGATTAATACGTATTCAATATCAGCCATCTCAGCAAAGTCTTCCAGATACTCTGATGTAATGGCCATGCTGAATCCCGTGTGATGGGCGCCGCCGGCCAGAATCCATGCGGCCGCCGCAATTTTCAAATTAGGTTTGGGTATCCAGACCACGCGCGCCACAGGCAGGTTGGGGAGCGGGGCATCGGGTGGAACAACTTCGCACGGATTAACAATCATCCTGAACCGGTTCCCCATATCGATCATCGACGCGTTAACGCCTTCACCTTCGGCCACATTAAAAACCAGACGAACCGGATCGTCTTTGCCGCCGATTCCAAGGGGATGGACTTCCAGGGAGGTGCAGCCTTCGGCAATGGAAGGACAAACTTCGAGCATGTGCGCCCCAAGCACCTTCATTTTTTCCGGATTGAGATGGTAGGTGTAGTCTTCCATGAAAGAGGTTCCGCCCTTCAGACCGGAAGCCATCACTTTCATGGAGCGGACCAGTGCGGCTGTTTTCCAGTCCCCTTCGGCGCCGAATCCGTATCCGTCGGCCATGAGACGCTGAACGGCCAGACCGGGCAGCTGTTCCAGACCGTGCAAGTCCTCAAATGTAGTCGTAAATGCCTTGAATCCACCATCCTTTAAAAAATGACGCATGCCGACTTCGATTCCTGCCGCAGTGCGGATTCGTTTTAATATGGCCGAATCATTTAACACATTTTTTTCAATTTGATATTGATCTTTGTATTCGGCTACCATTTTATCCGTTTCAGTGTCAGTCACTGTTTTGATACGTGCAACGAGATCGCCCACGCCGTATCCCGACACCGAATATCCCAAATCAATCTGCGCTGAGACTTTGTTGCCCTCAGTGACAGCCACTTCCCGCATGTTGTCGCCGAAACGGGCGATTTTCATTGTCCGGGAATCGTACCAGGCCACTGCCGCACGGGTCCATATAGCCAGTTTTTCCAGGACGTCCCTATCCTGCCAGTGTCCCACAATGACTTTGCGGTTAATGCGCATCCGGGAACCGATAAATCCGAATTCGCGTCCGCCGTGCGCGGACTGATTCAGATTCATAAAATCCATATCGATGGTCGACCAGGGGATTTCGCGGTTAAACTGGGTGTGAAGGTGAACGAACGGTTTCTGCAGCGCTTTTAATCCGGCGATCCACATTTTGGCAGGCGAAAAAGTATGCATCCATGTGATCAGGCCGACACAATCGGGCGCTGTATTCGCTTCCGTGCAGAGTTTCAATATGGCATCCGGTGTAGTAAGCACCGGTTTGAAAACGACTTTCACCGGAATAGCGGGAGAGTGATCCAGCGCCTTGGCAATTTGCGCGGAATCGAGGTCCACCTGTTTTAATGTTTCGTCACCGTACAGATGCTGGCTTCCCGTAACAAACCACACTTCATAGTTTTTAAGATCGATCATGATATTTCCTTTCCGAAATCATTTTTGGCCGTAATATGCATTGTTGCCATGTTTTCTTTGGTAATGCTTGTCAATCAAACTTTGTTTTAATGACGGAACTTCCGGATTAATCTGAAGAGTCAGAGCGGCCATTTTTGCCAGCTCCTCCAGTATGACCGCATTGTAAACTGCCTTTTCGGGTGTTATGCCCCAGGTAAACGGACCGTGGCAGGCCACAAGCACCATCTCGATCTCTTCGTACGATTTTTTTTTGAAAGTTTCTAGAATCTGGTGACCGGTTTGTTCCTCATAATTGCCCCGGATCATTTCATCCGGCATCACTTCGGTTACGGGAATTTCCGCGGTCAGATGATCCGCATGTGTCGTTCCCAGAACCGGGATGGGCCGCACTGCCTGCGCCCATGCGGTCGCATAAGTGGAATGGGTATGCGCGATACCGCCGATGTTGGGAAAATGTTTGTAGAGCACCAGATGCGTACGAGTATCCGACGAAGGTTTGAGAGATCCCTCGATAATTTTACCATCAAGATCAACAATCACGATATCATCCGGTTTCATTAACTCATAATCGACACCGCTGGGTTTGATTGCAACGATTCCTTGCTCACGGTCGATGCCGCTCACGTTGCCGAAAGTGTAAACAACTACGCCTCGGCGGGGGAGATCCATGTTGCATCGATAAACCCGTTCCCTGATTTTGTCAAATTTGCCCATCCTGTTTCCGTTCTATGCCGTGAATTCATTCTCTATGAAATCAGCCAGCTGATTGTATTTTTTATAAATCGATTGATACAACTCTGCATTCTTTTTATCAGGTTGATAAATTTTTTCGAATCCGCTCCCCATGGCATTCTGGGCTTCCTGCATCGACGCATACAGCCCGGATGCGGTCGCCGCTGCCATAGCCGAACCGAGCGCGCAGGCTTGCTCGGAAGCAGCCACTTTGATCGGCATGTTCAGAATGTCCGCAGTGACCTGCATGACAAAGGGGGATTTTTTTGGGATTCCCCCGATAGCAATCACGCTGTGAATATCCATACCCTCTTCGATGAAGCGGTCCACGATTTTTTTGGCTCCGAATGCCGTTGCTTCCACAAGCGCCCGGAAAATTCTCGGCGCGTCCGAACCCAGATTCAGTCCGGCAATCACACCCCGGAGCGCCTGATTGGCATACGGCGTTCTTCGCCCGTTCATCCAGTCCAGAGCCACGATGCCGGATTCATGAAGCGGAATTTGCTCGGCCTGGCGGGAGAGTTCGGGTATGATTTTTTCTGATATTTTTTCGATAATTTCGTCACCGGCATGTTTATCCAAATTATTTCCTAACAGGTTTTCAACGGGCCACATGAGCATGTTTTTGAACCAGGCGTAAATGTCGCCCACAGCCGATTGGCCTGCTTCCAGTCCGAGCATGCCCGGTATCACGGATCCGTCTACCTGCCCGCAGATTCCCTGCACCAGATGTTCCTTTTCCTTTTTATCCGGCATGGGGATCATCAGGATATCGCATGTGGATGTGCCGACGATTTTTACCAGAATATTCGGTTCGATCTCCGCGCCCACGGCGCCGAAGTGCGCATCGAAAGATCCAACGCCGACAGTTACCTCCGTATCAAGACCCAATTTCTTCGCCCATTCGGGAGTCAGCCGTCCCGCCGCTTCATTCCCGGTCACTGATTCGGAATACAGCCTCTCTCTGAGCCCGTTCAACAGCGGATCGATCCTGATAAAAAATTCATTAGGCGGAAGCCCTTCCCATGAGGTATGCCACATGGCTTTGTGGCCCGCCGCTGTACGGCTGCGTTTCATTTTCGACGGATTGGTATTGCCTGAGAGCACAGCTGGTATCCAGTCGCAGTGTTCCACCCAGGAAAATGCGGAGTCCCGCACTTTTTTATCCTGACGCAGAACGTGCAGAATTTTTGACCAGAACCATTCGGACGAATAAACCCCCCCTTCGAATTTCGTGTAATCTTCTCCGCCCCAGGATTTTGCCATCTTATTGATTTCTTCCGCTTCTTTCACAGCCGTATGGTCTTTCCACAGGACAAACATGGCATTGGGATTTTCTTCAAATCCGGGTGTCAGGGCCAGCGGAGTTCCGTGTTTGTCCACAGCGCAGGGTGTGGAACCGGTTGTATCCACTGACAGGCCCCTGATTTTTTGTGCCGTTCCACCGGGAGATTTGGCCAGCGCACCCCGAATGGAATCCGTTAAACTTTCAAGATAATCCAGCGGATGCTGACGAAATTGATTTTTCAGAGGATCGCAATATTTGCCGGCTTTCCAGCGCGGATAATAGATAACTTCGGAGGCAATCTCGGTGCCGTCCGCCGCATCGACAACAATTGTCCGAACAGAGTCGGTTCCAAAATCGATACCCAGTACATAATGGGTGCTCTTATTTAACGGTTTCATTTTAATCTTCTACCTCAGATTGGAAGTGGACACGAAAAAATATTGAACAAAAATTCAATTTAAAAAATTTAAAAACAATATTGTTTAATTAAAAATAAGCATAAGAAGTGCGGGAACTCTGTAAACACTTCCAGAAGTTAACTTGTCTATTGAATCTAAGATAAAAAGAATAAAAAGAAAAGCCATTTGTTGTAAAAAACTAACCAGATAGCGTAAGATAAGAATTATTTGCGGGATTGATGGAATATACGAAAATACCAGCATCCGACACTTTTTTCTGTTTCGTAAATTCAAGGAGTATATTGATTCGATATTTCATGACTATTCAAAAATCTGAAAAATGGTGATAGGTCATCAAAAAATGAACAGAATTTCAATGAAATGTTTATAATTACAACTTCTGAAAAATGCAATCGGATATGAGAATTTATGTTGTCCTGAACTTGTTTCAGGACCTCTTAAGCTGAGATCCCGAAACGATTTTGTGATGACAAAAGGGATTAAAGGAGTTTTTTATAAGTTTCTAATTTATATTTGGGGGAATCTTACAAAATGCAGCCAGAATGTTTCCAGGGCCTGTATCATATCGAAGAACTGATCCAGATGAACGGGTTTGACGAGGTAGCAATTCGCCGAGAGTTTATAACATTTTTCAACATCCGGTTCATTGTTTGAGGTTGAAAGAATGACCACAGGAATTTTTTTTAATTCACCATCATTCTTCACGTGTTCCAAAACTTCAAAGCCGTTTTTTCTCGGCATATTCAAATCGAGAAGAATCAGATCGGGGCAAGGCGCGTTTTTATATTCCCCTTTTTTATACAGGAAGTCCAATGCTTCTTCGCCGTTTTGAGCCTTGAAAATCTTTTTCTTTATCTTGCCCTGCTTAAGGACTTCTTCGGTCAAACGCATATCGGCCTTGTTGTCATCAACCAGAAGTACAATCATTTCGGTGGGATTTTTCAGGAACTCTGTCATTGGTTATCCCAGTCGATTGGCAAAGTGAAAAAAAATGTAGATCCACTCCCGGGTTTCGATTTCACCCATATTTTGCCATTATGCTGCTCGATAATTTTTTTACAAATTGCCAGACCGATGCCTGTTCCGGGATATTCTTCCGGGCTGTGCAGTTTCTGGAAAATTAAAAATATTCTCTCATAATATTGAGGGTCGATGCCGATTCCATTGTCCCGAACGAAAAACAGGTAACTGTCTTTTTGTTTTTTTGCACTGATATGAACCATGATCGGTGTTTTATTGGAAAATTTAATTGCATTGATAATCAAATGATAGAAGAGCTGGTAAAGTTGTTTCGGATCTGACCAGACCTGAGGCAGTGGATCGTACGTGATGATGTAATTGCCCGCTTTTAAGATATTTTTCAGCCGCTCTATCATTTCGGAACAGTCCGTGCGCTCCAGAGGCCTCGTCCGGGTGGTCAATTTTGTATAGACGAGCAAATCATCGATCATACTTTTCATTTGATAGGAGCCGTCCTTGATATATCCAATAAATTCTTTTGCGTTTTTATCCAGTTTGTTTTTATAATGTCTCGCGAACAATTCCACATAACTCGAAACCATTCTCATGGGGGTTTGTAAATTATGGGATGCCACGAATGTAAATTCTTCTATTTCCCGGTTTCTTTTTTGCAGCTCACGATTCAGTTTCTTTAATGCCTCTTCCGATTGTTTCCGTTCCGTAATGTCCCGGGCGATCCCGAGGACCATGATTTCATTGTTGATCATCACCGGATAGGTTTTAATCTCAACTGCAACGGTTGTTCCGTTTTTTTTAATTAAAACATATTCTTCGGGTCCGGTTGATTTCTTTTTTTGGTTTTTTCCCAGACCTTCCATTGCTCTTGATAGATCGCTTGAAGTCAGCAGGCCGATGTCTTTAAAATTTTTACCGATCAATTCCTCTTTTTTGTAACCGATCAATTTTTGAGCGGCTATGTTCCCGTCAATGAGATTACCTTTAAGGTCGATTAAATAGTACGCATCCGGCGCGAAATCAAACAGAATTCTGAACCATGCTTCGTCCTCTTTGAGTTTCTGATCCATTTTGTATTTGTAAAGGGCCATTTCGAGTGTGGATTCGATATGTTCCGTTTGAAAGGGTTTGATAATATATCCAAATGGAGCGGTTGTTTTGGCCTGATTCAGCGTTTCCCTGTCGGCATAGGCTGTTACATATATTATGGGGACATCCAGATTTTTCTGAATCTGTTTTGCAGTTTCGATCCCGTTTATACTGCCTTTCAGCACAATATCCATGAGGATTAATTCCGGTTTGAATTTGCCTGCTTTAAGAATGGCTTCATTGCCTCTTGTTGCGACAGCCACGACCTGATGGTTCAGGTCTTCCAGTTTTTGTTTCAAATCGGCAGCGACAATGGCTTCGTCTTCTACAATCATGATACGTGCCATTTTATGTTGTCCTTATTTTAAATTGATATTAACAGGAAAACTATTAAAGAGATTAAAACGAACAATATTTTTTGAAATTCCAAATGACAAAACCAGAAATTTAAAAAGCACAAATGCCAAATATCAAAAATATTCCCTGGTGGAGTTTCATATGTATTTTTTTTTGTCATAATCAGACTCTTGGTTCGTACATTTCTTCTTTCAGGAGAATCCGCCACGACAGTCCTTTTTTGCTTTCGTAATCGATTTTTCCCTGAAGCTGGTGTTCGACCAGATCGGTGACCAGTTCCAGGCCGAGATGGCTGTCTTTCTGCAGGTCGAATCCTTTCGGCAGGCCCACACCATTATCGGATACTTCGATGATCAGTTCAGTTTTATTTTTTTGCAGGAAATTTACCTTGATTTCACCCTGCCTGTTGTCGAGGAAGGCGTGTTTAAGGGCGTTGTTGATCAATTCGTTGATGATGAGCCCGACTGGTATCGCTGTATCAATTAAGACATTGATATCTTTGCCTGCCGTTATAAAGGTGATCCGACCGGATAAATCAGGCTGACTGCGCTTAAAAAGCAAAATTAGATCGTTAATATATTCTTTCAGATTCAGATGCGATAAATCTTTAGATTCGTATAATTTCTGATGAACCAGAGCCATGGATGAAATTTTGTTTCCGATTTCTTTGAAAGTTGCAGTCACCACCTTGTTTTTGGTATAACGCGCTTTCAGGTTGAGCATGGATGAAATGACCTGCATGTTGTTCTTGGTTCTGTGATACAGTTCTCTCAGAAGGATTTCCTTTTCTTTCAGATTATTCTGAATTTGCTCTTCTGAATGTTTTAGCTTGGTGATGTCAGTGCCGTAAATGTTAACATAATCTTGTTCTTGCACAGGTACAACGTTAAAAAGGAGAACTTGGTCCTCACAGCAAGGGAATTCGATCGTTTTTGCTTCGCCTGAAGAAATAGCTGTTTGCACCGTGCCCAGCAGCGGTTTGAATATCCGTTGGCCAACTCCTCGATGATAGAATTGCAGGCATTTGGCGCTGGCCTTGTTTGCGTAGACGACCTTTCCTTCTTTAGACACCCTCATGACCGGGTCGTTGTTCTCTTCGGGGAATAGTGATAAACTCTTGATCTCCTCCTCTGCCTGCTTGCGTTCGGTGATGTCCTTGGCAATTCCGGCTATTGCATATGGCTGGCCCTGTTTGTCTTTTAGTAAGGTCGATGTCATCAAAGTTGGGAATGGTTTTCCATCCCTGGTTATATGACCGACTTCCCCGCTGCAAGTGCCAAGCTCAAGGACCTTTTCGTTAAATGGCTTGACTTCATTCTCTATTTGCTCTTTATTATGGAAAATTGCAAGGTTTTTACCAAGAAGCTCCTTGGAACTCTTATAGCCGTGCATTCTGCCCCATGCTTCGTTGGTATAGAGAAGATTACCATCCAAGCCAGCAATTGCCATACCTTCTGTTGATTGTTCGACAATGGTTGAAAGCATTTTAATTTCTTCTTCGGCCCGCTTGTGCTCGGTGATGTCGTGGAAGAATGATTGCGCGGCAATTACTTTCCCATCCAAAAAGCGTGGTGCGGCGCTACCGACAAGATAAATCGACTTCCCTTCTTTAGCTAAAAAGGTTACCTCTATATGCTGAACTTTATTTCCGTTCAATATCTTTTCAAACAAAATATGGCAATGTTGATGAAAGTCCGGGTGAATAACATCAAATAGATTCAGGCCGAAGATTTCTTCCTTATTATAACCAAGCTTATGCCGCCAAGACTGGTTAACGAACAGAAAACGTCCATCCAGCCCCACACTCTGGATCAAATCGTTACTGTTGTCAATTAATATTTGGTATCGTGCTTCGCTTTCATACAGAGACTGCTTTGCCTGTTTGAGCTCAGTGATATAGGAATCTTTTTTCATTGTTTTCCCGTTCTTAGTGATAATCCCTGTTTTTTTTGGACTTCTTGACGGGTTTTGCTATTTTATCCATTATGATCATCCTTTTGGGTCTTCAAGTTTTTCTCCGGCCGGTTTTCTTGTTGGACAAGGCGCATTGTAGCTTATGAAATAAATAATGTCCGGGCAGTTCTCTCAATAAACGAAGTGCGGGGCACAGTGAAATTGAATAAGAGCATGCAATTTTAGATATTCTCATTTTTTAATTGATACTTATCATTTCTACACTGACAGGGGATAACCGGGGCCGTTATTTCTAATTTAGATGTGCTAAACTGAAAGTTTGTTAGTTTCTCATCAGTTACTCGTTACAAGTGTGTCTACAATTTGTTTTACGAGATTGATATTCACCGGTTTTTCGAGAAAAGCAAGCGGATGGATTTTATGGGTCCGCTCTTTGATTCCCTCTGTCGCATAGCCGGTCATAAATGCAATCGGCATCTTTTTTATTAGAATGATTCTTTCTGCTGCTTCGATACCGTCCAAACCGCCTGCAAGCCGAATGTCCATTAAAATCAGAGTTGGATTTTCCTGAATAGCAACAGGCACGGCATGCTCGCCCTTGGCTATTGGGCTAAGAACATAGTAGCCTAATTCCTCCAGATCCATTTTCAGGCTTTTCGCAGTGATTGCTTCATCTTCCACAATGAGTATTTTTGTTTTCTTTATCATGGTCAAATTCTTGCTTCGCAGAATTCCTCTTTCAGGACAATGCGCCGTGACAAGCCTTTTTTGCATTTATAATTTATTTATCCATGAAGCTGACGCTCGATTAAATCAGTCACTATTGCCAGTCCCAGACGACTGTTTTTTAAATAAATATATGCCCGGTTTATTTTATCAGTACAGTTTTCTGAAACTGCATTGATTTCTTTTTGAAACATCCGGCTCCTGCAATTTGCAAATTACTTTCTTTTATGCGTTATTTGCTAAATAATGCTCTTGACTGGAGTTAAAACAAATCCTATGCCAACTGTGTTTTAATAGTAGAAAAGTTATACAAATTATTTAAGTCTTCATCCGTTTGACAGGTTTATCCAGCAGTAAAAATAAATAGTTAAGTTGTCAAATCATAGTATAGTATAATGATAAGATTTGCGAAAAGCTACTTATATTTTCAGAAATTGGTGAAAATGATTTTTGTCACGGCGATCGGGCATCTAAACAAATAAAAATGTATTTTTACCGGGAGAGCCAGCCGCCGTCAATGACGATACTCGATCCGGTTGTGTAGCTCGAAGCAGGGGAGGAGAGGTAGAGAATGATCCCGCGGAGTTCGGTGGGATCGCCCCAGCGGTTCATGGGGATCATCCGGGTAATGGCCCGGCTTTTTTCTTTATCCTCCAGAACAGGCCGGTTCATCGGAGTTTTGAATGCTCCCGGGCAGATGTTATTCACGCAGATTCCGTATTCCGCATTTTCCAGAGCGAGAGCACGGGTCAATCCCAAAATTCCTGCTTTGGATGACGCATAGGCCGTTCGGCCGGGAATTGCAATGTGTGAGAGGGCAGATCCCAGAAGAATGATCCGTCCCCATTTCTTTTCGCGCATTCCGGGAATGAC
>CAZTZL010000060.1:6442-15924 GCA_964617625.1 uncultured bacterium | reverse complement strand
CGGAGCGTTCGAGGATGAAACCGAGATTATCTATCTCACTCTCTGTGATCCAGTTCAGGACAATGGAATGTCCCTCAGAACGGGCGGAGAATGAGACCAGGCCCAAAGGCAGGGAAGACTCACCGGTGCACTTGACATCGAAGGTGTATGGTGCAGCCTCGGAATTGTTGGCGATGCTGACTGTGGCTGTAATCTCGCCTGGCTCCGTGGGTGTACATTGGATGATAAAAGTGTCGGAGTTTCCGGACGCAATCGGCTCTGTGGTAGGTTGAGTTTTGACGCTAAACTTTCCGGAAAGGTTGGATGTAAGCGTGATGTATGGCGCTCCGGTCAGATCCAAGGCGAGGTCACCGATGCTGTTGATGGTGAAAGTTTTTTCGACAGGTCCGGATACGGTTCCAAAGTCTGTGTCATCTCCGATGGAGGGAGCGTTGTCGCCGTTGACAATCAATTGTCCATTCCCGTAGATCGCCATTCCAGGCACATCCAGTTCCACATCGACATTATCGATGTAATCCGTGTTAAAATCCGTGCTGGTCAATTGAACTTGAGTGACCAGTTTGCTCCCTTGAGGATGCGTGTTGGTGCCGTTTGCACCGCTGAAAGAAAAAGGTTCCGGCCCGAGACCTGTGACAGTTATTCCATCCCCGACGATATCGAACCAAATACCATCGAAGACAAATGCCTTGCCGTCTCGCGAAACAATGGTGACTTTTTCCGTGGTCCCGCTGTTGTAAGAGGCCGATAACGCATTGATACAGCCTGAGTTACTGCTTCCACCACTCGAGCCCCAAGCAAAATCGCCTCCGTCTCCCTCGGTAGTGAAGGTGTACTCAAGTCCTGTGTTGAAATCACCGGTGGTAAAACTGGTTGTCTGGCCGCTGCCCCACGGGCATGATCCGTTGAAATAATCGACGTAGTCGGTTGCCCATACAGACTGCACCAGCAAAAGACAGGATAAAATGCCTATCAACGTCAGCACACTGGCAAATCGATGCTGAAAACAGTTTGATTTGATGCCGCTTATACGTTTTTCGAAAATGGAAACAAATTCCCTCTTCAACTTGAATTGTTTACAGTTCATGTGTATTCCCCTTTCTTATTTTTTTTAGAGCTCAATTTCTGATTCAGTAGCATTCTTTTGGCGTCCTACTTCCGTTTTGTAAAAATCCTGATTGAATAATGAATAATATTTACCTCATCAACAACACCTTCTGCCCTTGTCTCGTCTTTTCTGTTTTCATTTGGATGATGTACCCTCCGCTGGGAGCTTTGTTTCCGGTTTCACTCATTGTGTTCCAGTAGACGTGATAACTTCCCGCAGGCTTCTGTATATTTTTATATAAAACTCTCTATGTCCATGACATTGCTTCGTCATCCTTTCGTCCGTACAATAACGGACATAACGTTTACGTGCGTCATTTAATCCAGGAAGAATTGATTATTACAATTCTATTGATTAATTTCTTGATAATGCCCAATAAAACATCAAATTTGACTGTCTTTAAAACAAAGTCATCTGCTCGACATTTTTTGGCCAAGTTCGAATCAGCATCTGTATCACGCGAAGTCAAAATGATAACAGGAATATGCTTCAGTTTCTGATCAAACTTTATCATCCTGCAGACTTTATGACCATCCAGTTCAGGCAGTATGAGATCGAGCAGAATTAAATCCGGAATTTCCTTTTTAACTGTCTGAAGTCCGGACAATCCGTTGGTTTCAGAAATCGTCTGATAGCCATTCATCTCCAATCTGTCATTCAAAACATTGAGAAAATCAATATTGTCCTCAATGATAAGAATTTTTTTTACCGTTTTATCCGCCATGACTTGATTGGTTCCACTCTTGACCAAAACCGGTTTAAAAGTAAGCTAATAAAGATTTAATCCTTGCTAAAAATTTAGTCGTATCATAAGGCTTTATAAAAATAGCTGAAACCTTTAGATTGGACAGCTTTGCACTTAATTCATCATCAATTGGTTTTCCCGTGAGAATCACGACGGGAACAGTTGATTTCCTGGGAAATTGGTGCATCCTTTCCAGAATGGATAGACCGCCTCCGGCAGGCATCATCAAGTCAAGAACAATAAGATCAAACTCTTCCTTGAGAATGGCTTGAGTGCCGCCATAGGCATCCACAGCAATGGACACTAAATAACCAGTCATTTCCAATCTTGCCTTTACCAATTCGGCAAATTCGATTTCATCTTCAACCACCAAAATCCGTTTTAAAACTGTCATATAGGACTCCTTCTTATTTCTGGTTTATTCACTCATCATCAACTGATAAATGATTCCTTTACAACTTTTTTTATTTCATTTATATCAAATGGCTTTTTAATCATCGGGATAATAGATTCGTCACTGATCTGATCAACATTGTCCATATCAACTGAAAAAGCACTCATGATCAGAATGGGAATGTCATGGGTTCTTTTATTTTGTTTGAGCCGGCCGATCACTTCATAACCGCTCATTTTTGGAAGTTTCATATCGAGAAGAATCAGGTCAAAGCGCTCATTTTGTACCATTTGAACGGCTTGTTCGCCGTCATATGCTTCAGCAAAACGATATCCGGTCTCATCTAGCATCTGAGTGACAAGCTCAATGATTTCCTTATTATTGTCTACAATGAGAATCTTTGGAAATAAAACCTTTTTTAGAGTAAAATAAAATGAGGAACCCTTGCCCAATTCCGAGTCCACCCAAATTTTTCCTCCATGTTTTTCGACCAAACCTTTGGTAATAGCGAGCCCCAACCCGGTGCCTTGGTAACCCGGACCTTCTATTCTTGCGACCTGTACAAATTTTGAAAATAATTTGGACAGGTTCTCTTTTGCTATTCCAACGCCGGTGTCACTGACAGAACATATAACAGAATCTTCATCTTCCTGTATATCGATTGTTATTTTATCACCGGATACAGTAAAGTGAATGGCATTGCAGAGCAGGTTATTAAAAATCTGGATGATTTTATCTTTATCAGCATATAATTTTAATATTTTTGGGTGATCAGAATTCTTGAATTCCAAAGCAACACCTTTTTTTTGAGCTTCCGGGAGATATTCAGCATATACTTTTTGTGTGATATCATAAAGATTAACTACTGTCCTTCGAAGTCTTAGCTTTCCTTGCTCGATTTTTGAAATATCCAAAAGGTTGGTAACCAACCTTTCCAAACGATCGATATTATTTTGTGCGCTGGTCAGATATTTGGTATGGATTGTTGAGAGTGTTCCGCCAGCGCCATCCAAACAAAGCGCGACAGCTTCTCGTATGACGGCGATGGGCGTACGTAGCTCGTGAGAAACCGTGGCCAGAAAATCGTTTTTTAACTGATCCAATTCTTTCAATTTTGTATTGGCGTCCAAAAGTACCTGCCCCGCTTTCTTACAATCAGTGATATTCCTAATTGCCATCAGATACGAGCGCTCTTACTGAATTGACCGTCTTCCCCGTGATATAGAGCTTTAAGACAATTTTTGAAGCCATCACTGACCTCCCTTTTTAGGTTGTATTCGACAAAACATTCGTCGGTTAAATTTCCTTTGAGACGGCTTTCATTATAGCCGGTACAAGTTTTTGCACAATTTCGCTCTTGATGATGTATCCGATGGCGCCGTTGTGGATTGCTGCCTGTTTATATTCTTCATCATCATACAGAGACAACATAATAATCCTGATTGCGGGCGACCTTTTGAGTATCCGCAGTATGGCATCCAGGCCGTTTAACTTCGGCATTTTGACATCCATTAACACAAGATCGGGCTTGAGTTGTTTGGCTCGAAGAACCGCCTGCCTGCCGTCTTCAGCTTCTCCAATAATCCGCATTCCCGGTTCCGATGAAAGAATATTTTTCACACTGGATCTAAAAGCAGCGTTGTCATCTACAATCAGAACTTTCACATCAATCATGCATCCCTCTTATAACCAAAACAAAGCCTTCGAAATAAAAAGGTTCTACATCACTTTTACGATATGGAAAGAAACCTGTAATAACAATAGGGCATTCCCCCTATTTATAAACAAAACAGGCCCTATTTTCAGGACCTTGAGCATTTCTTGAATTTTTATTTTACGGATTGGGAAAGAAAACTGCTGAATTACGACGAAGGAGAGTCTGAATCGATGATTTTTTTATGAATGGCATACCGGATAATATCTGCAATGCCGTGCAAGCCAAGCTTTCTGGTCAGATTGGCCCGGTGAGTATCTACTGTTTTTACGCTGATAAAGAGAAGCTTGGCGATCTCACGGTTGGAGCGGCCTTCTGCTATCAACTGGAGTATTTCCCGTTCACGCTCCGTCAGGGAATTATAGCCATTTTTTTCGCTTCCTTTATCAATTTGTTGTTTGAACTCTTCAATTACCTTTTTGGACACAGACGGGCTGAGAAATGAGTCGCCTCTCTGAACGGCCTCTATTGCCGAAAACAATTCTTTTGGCGCCGACTGTTTGACCACGTACCCTGAGGCCCCTGATTTCAGTATTTCATGGATGTATTCAACCGTGCAGTGCATGGTGAGTATCAGCACTTTAATATCCGAAAATCTCTTTTTAATCCGACGGGTGGCTTCCAGGCCGTTCATGGACGGCATACTGATATCCATGATCACCATATCGGGATGGAGCTGTTTTATTTTTTTTAGAGCTTCTATTCCATCCGCGGCTTCATCGATAACTTCTATATCGATTTTTTGATCCAGAAGGGACCGAAGGCCCTTGCGGACTATTTCATGATCCTCAACCAGTAACACCCTAATTTTGGACATGCTCTCTTTTTCTCCAAGGCACAGTGACATAAAGCCGCGTTCCACGATCGGGTGCGGATTCGATTTTAAAATTGCCCTGAATGGACAATATCCTCTCCCGAATTCCCAGCAGGCCGATTCCATGCTTGGGGTACTGCAGTTTCTCTGTTTTTGATACATTAAATCCGATTCCATCATCCAGAATTGACAATTCCAGAACGGACTTTCTGCGACAAACTTTGATCACTATCTTTTTTGCCTGCGCATGCTTGGCAATGTTGGTCAAGGCCTCCTGGCAGACTCTGTAGAGAATCGTTTCCGAAACGGAATCCATTCTCCCCCTGAAACCGGTGGATTTTAATTCCAATTCGATGTTGAGCCTTTTGGTAAACATTTTTGTGTACCACCTCAGTGTCGGAATCAAACCCAATTCATCAAGCATGTGGGGATACAAATGAAGAGCCATCTCATGGATTTGCATCAGTATATTATCGATAATACTGTCAATTTCATTCAATCGACCCAGAATCCCTTCCGAACAGTCTTTTGGCAGACTTTTCGTGATAATTGCCAGATCGATTTTTATTGAAGTGAGCGCCTGTCCGATTTCATCATGTAGTTCGCTTGATAATTTTTTTTGTTCCAATTCTTGAGTTTCCTGCAGCCGGACCATCAACATCCGGAGAGCCTTCTGGCTTTCAAGTACTTTTAATTCCGCACGTTTATGTTCTGTAATATTACGGATATTGCACTGAATCACTTTTTCATCATCGGCAAGATAAACATTGCTGACAAATTCAACATCGATCTTTTTCCCGTTTTTTGTTTCGAGCGGCAGGTCTTCGTATCGGACATATCCCTTTTTCTGCAACTTTTTAAAAGCAGTTTTGGATGAGGCCACATCTTTAAAAGAGCCGATTTCCCAGAGTTTCTTCCCCAGTAATTCGTCATGTGAATAAGACAGGAGTTCTGTCAAATAGGGATTCACATCGACGATATTTCCTGTTACAGCATTTAGGATCAAGACACCATCCATGGCAGATTCGAAGAGTCTCCGGTAACGGATTTCCGAATCTTTCAACTCACGCCTAACATGTCTCAAACCGGTTGCAGGAGCTAAACCGGGTTTATTCTTTTTGTCTGATTCTTCCAAATACTTAATCTTTCGAAAAAGATTTTTTATCTCAGAAATGAATTCACATTTTTCACCAATCCGTTGAAAGTGATCACTATTATGATGCATTCATCGAATTACAATAAAATATAACATTGCATTTTTTTTTAATCAAGAGAATTATTGAAATTTATAAGGAAACAGGAAAATTCAACGCTTTTTCGATTAACTTATAAATCAGGAATGATTCGTATTCTATATATAATTATAAACCATGTATTGAAAACACCATCTTCAAAAAGGATCATACCTGCATCGATTTGCTGAAAGCCGCAAAAGAGACCATGGCCTGACATTTAAAAATCAGATTCGTTTTCCGGATTTAAAAGAAAAGCCCGTTCCGAAAATTTCAGAACGGGCTTTTTTAACCAAGTCCCAAATGAGGATTAAAAAAACTACACAATCACAGTTCATTGATCAAGGTATCCGGGTGATAAACACCGTTTTCGAATAACAGAAGTGTAACAATTTCATAATTCTCAACCAATGCATTAACATGATAATTCGTATCTTCGACCAATTGAGGATTTTCATGGCAGTTACCTGTATCAATCGCCTAAGTTCGATTTTCCTTCAAACGATAAACGAGGGACGCAGATGAAGCAAAGTAACATAGCAAACTCACAACATATTAAAAATAGAACCGCACAAAGACAAGAGGCTTGGTTGATATAGAAGATACGGAGAGTTCATCCTTATCATCGCCATCATCGCTGTTTTCATTATCTTCCTCTTTTGTATTGGTAGAATAATATTTGACTTGAACCTCCGCTCCCAGACTGAAATGGTTCGAAAGAAAATATTCTCCACCAATGGTAGGGCCAATATAGAATCCGGATGTGGTTTCTTTATTATCGTATCTTTCAATTTCCGTATCCTGGTATCCATAATAATCATGAACATAAGTAGAATTGCCTTTATTTTTCACTGCACTGTGTATGAAGCCACCTCTGATACCGGAATATAAATCGATATTTTTCTTGGACATTTTTTTAAAAATACCCAATCCGATTTGATAAACAGATGTTTTGGTCTCATATTCACATTTCTCAGATAAATAATCGCTTTTATATTCGGTATTGTGTTCTTGGGTACTTTGAAAGTATCCAATTTCCGGAGTAATTCGTACCGATGGGGATAGATCAATCGGGATGTAGAAATTGGGAATCTCTCCTTCCCCGCCGGCGAGCATTACCAAAAGTTCTTTTATATCACTCAACGTGACTCCCACTCCGACACGAACACCATTTTGACTTTTTTCTTCCTGGGCATACATCAGATTCGATGTAACGAGAAAAAACATTAAACATGCTAAATTCAGCTTCTTCATTTTACCCTCCTTTCTAAGAGTTGTTACGAACGTCCCTCGTTTATGAATGTACTGTATAATTATTGTTAATGACGAATGCCTTATCTCAATCTGCAATTTTTAAATTCACCACAAATCCATGAAAGGATTTCTCAGAATTCAAATCGGCAAATCCCTGAATGCCCAATCCCAATATTCAAAAAATCAGTTTTTTCAATTTTTCCATTCAAATTTTCTTTAACAAAACAGATCGGTTAAAATGGGTGCTAAAGAAAATCGCAATGACAATGGCAAAAGATTTCATTTTCATTGTTCCCACCTCTTTAAAACGATGGAGCTGTTTTTCCCGCCAAAACTCGAATTGTTGACCAAAGCGGTGCGAATATCACCTTTGCGGGAATGATTGGGCACGTAGTCGAGATCGCATTCCGGATCGGGATGCATGAGATTGATGGTTGGAGGAACGAATTGATTTTCCATGGCAATAATGGTTTTGGCCACTTCCAGTGCTGTGGTTGCACCCAATGCATGCCCCAGCATGGCTTTACTGGAACTGATCGGAATACGACAGGCTTTCTCACCAAAAGCTTTCTTAATCGCCAGCGTTTCTGTTCTGTCATTTAAATAGGTTCCGGTTCCATGTGCCGAAATATAATCCACACAATCCGAAGTCACAGACGCTTTTTGCATGGCCAACCGCATGGCACGCGCCTGTTGTTCTGCTTCCGGCTCCGGCACGACCAGACTGTAGGCATCACTGGTCAGAACAACAGAACCGACTTCAGCATAGATTTTTGCTTCTCTTTTTAATGCATGTTCCATTCGTTCCAGAATAAAAACAGCTCCTCCCTCACCCAGCACAGTACCATTCCTTTCTGCATCAAATGGACGGCATGCCTGTTCCGGCTGATCATAATGGATGGTAAGCATGCGTGCCCGACTGAATAAAAGCACTATCTCAAAACCAACCGGTGCTTCGCTTCCACCGACAATGGCCACATCAATGTCTTTCAATCGCAATTTATCAACTGCTGTGGAAAATGCGAAGGCAGATGAAGCACTTCCATTTGAAAGTGAAAATATCGGCCCCTGTAATCCGTATCGCAGAGACACCATACTCCCACCAGCACCTGTCATCAGGGTCCTGACAGCCTGAGGATTGAATTTGTGATCACTGTCCGATAAAAAGGCTGCATGTTCTTTCAGGGTACCGTTTAATGCTCCCAGTGATGTTCCTTCAAAAATACCGATCTGCTGCCGATTGACTTTTTTCTTGAAAAGTTGACTGTCTTCGATTGCCATTGAACCGGCTGCCAAAAAAAGTTGAGCGGAGCGTTCCAGCTTTTTCGCTTCTTTTGAATCCATAAAATCTTGAACTTCGAAATTTCGAATTTGACCGCCGGCTTTGCAAGGAAGATTCTCTGCAGGGAAAGCATCTATGTGATGAACACATGACTTTCCCTCTTTTAAGGTATATTGGAGAGGTGTGATTCCAACTCCTGCGGGTGAAATCACACCCATACCGGTAACCACAATCTTAGAATGCATGGTTCATATCTCCATTCTGTGTAAAATATTGTTCAGTAAATTTCTGAAGCATGTCGACAGTATATTGTCCATATGCTCCGGGTTCGTTCATAAATTTGGTGATTAAATCATATTTGGGATCACCTGTGCTTTCAATATCTATGGTATAATATCCATTACATTTTAAAATATAGGTTCGGTCGTATCCATCCGGATCAGGCAGCGCATCAAATTTGACATCCGCCCAGCTGTTGAACCTTGGCATGACATAATATTGATGATCAATCGATTCAATATAATCCAGTATATCTTCACCCCTATGATTCTTTGCATAACATGGATTCAGTTCCCGGACTTGAATCGGACAGTCGATTGAATAATCCGCCTGGACACAATTGACCAACCAAAAGCCAGTCGTTGATTCGAGCTTAATCTTCAGAATTTTGCCTGGAATCTCTGAAATATTCAATCGAACCACTTGATCCTTGGGTACGCTTGGCCCCACCTCCCAGATAAAATCCGCATATCGCCACTCTTTTCCATTCCATACCTTGACCAGCAGCATCCCTTCCCGTATCATCACTTCCATAAATTCTTTTCTTGCCTCAGGAGATTGATTCAGCAGGGCATACCAATTCTCCAGCTTATCGCCTTGGAGTGTCAGCATGCACCCCTGTAAATAAGAGGACCATAATGTATTTTGAACATTGACAGCCAG
>CAZTZL010000060.1:0-6342 GCA_964617625.1 uncultured bacterium | reverse complement strand
AACGACTAAAAGCTTCATTTCATCGACGTATTGGGTTTCCAGCAGTTCATTGGTAATTTTTAACCGGTACTGGCCTTTCACAGCCTTTAAATAATCCAAATTATCCCAGTCGGTTCTCTGTGCCGCTTCAAAGATTGCCCCTCCAAAGGTTTCTGAATCGCGCACGAACTTCTTTCCGTCATAACTATAAATAAAAGGACAAGAAAACGACATATTTTCTCCACCAGATGAATAATCAGACGAATACGTATTCCCTGTATTTGATTCAGCCGAATTAAAAGAATTTACAATTGCGGTAATGACAAGTACATCCACAGTAGCTCCCAGGAGTAGCCCTACGACTGCGCCCCCTGTCCCCATTTTCTTTATTTGCTTTCTGATCTGGTATACTTCGTTGAATGCCACAGAATGTGTTTTTTGTCTATCTTGAATGATAATATAAGTATCAACAGGAATTTGGCCTTTTTGTAGCAGTTGAAGGAGTTCATCCGATCCAAAAAAATTACCCTCTTTACCCAGAAATCCCGTAATAAATCCCATCTTGTAGTAAGAATCCCTTTCTCGATTTGCTCTTCTGACAATAACAGAATAAACCAACGGATTTTCGTGTGTATCACAACCGAATCCTTTAAATTGGCACTTTTCCTTGGCACCCGATGTTAATTGAACAACAATGGAATCACCCAAATCAGGCAATGTTTGAGACAATGCATGCCGGCTCTTAGAAATTTTATATTTTTCTTCATACAAATTATTCGGAATTACTCGACAGCCAGAATATGTACCTCGAATTATTGTACCGTCCAAAAGAACAATTTCCATCTTATAACCTGGCTCGATCTCTTGAACTTCCCAACCCGGAATACTGACCATTTCTTTTTTAGCACGCATGCTTCCGCCAATATGATATCCGATAACACTGCACTGGATCCATATCATGCAGCAGATAACAATCAGGTACAGCGAGAGCTTTAAAACATTTTGGTTTTTCATGATCAAGTCCTCCTCTTTTTTAAAATTTCTTAATAGTCGATTTCTACAATTCCTGTTATGCTTCAATCAGATTCAATTGATTATTAGTCAAATCTCATACCGAAAAACAAATTATTTTTAAACAGAAATTGAGAAAGCAGTAATTTTCTGATAAATATGAGATTATCTACTGTCGATCTTAAAGAAGACCGGGGAATTTAACCAAAATAATTTTAGTAGAGTTATAGAAAAGTATACAGGAGTGTATGATTGATATAAACAATTTTGAATAAAAAAAGAAATAAACCACTGGAAAATTGAGAAAGGGAAAAATCCCAATCTCGAACTTAAATTGCCAATATTTATGCCTGTCTTTCTGGATAAATTATTTTTGTAAAGAACGATCTATATAATATGATACCATGTCGTTCCAAATCCCTTATTTTGGTCCGGTTATCTGTAAGAGGCTGCATTAAAAATTCAGGCGGGAGTTCCCTTTCCCAGAAACTTCCCGCCTGTGTGATGATATACGGTCGGAAACCGTGCATAATCACGGCTATTGAAGATTGTATGATTCGCCAAAACAGCTACCGCAGCAGCATCATCTTTCTGGTTTTAGTGTAATCTGCTGTCCTGATCTGATACAGATAAATTCCCGAAGCCAGATTTTGAGCGTTAAACCTCACAACATGCTCCCCGGCATTCAACAACCGGCCCGACAGAAGGACGGCCACCCGTTCACCTTTCGTGTTGTAGATTTCAAATGAGACACGGTTACATTTGGATAGACAGAACCGGAAAACCGTTTCGCCGTTGAAAGGGTTTGGGTAATTCTGCCCGAGTTCGAAGTCGCGGACCATTCCTGTCTTTTTTTCTTTCACTGCAACAAGTGCTGGAATAACCCGGTTGTGTCCGGTTCTCCAGAACTCGAGTGTGTCCACGACGCTCACGTATTCTTTCACAACCTGGAACACCGATACCGGATAAACCGTCAGGTTGGCCGGAGTGATTCCAAACAATTTCTGAAGGTATCCCACGGTTTGGCTGCTGGATGCTACTGTATAGACAGAATCCAGATAGATCGGCTGACTTTTGATCAGAACCGCCGCCAGTTGAAGACCGGTACCTGGATTGGTCGTGTTGATAGTGAAATCCAGTCCCGTAGACTGGAGCAGATAATCGTAAGATTGCGTCTCTGGGTCGACATATCCCAGAAGCGCCTGGATAATTCCCCAAATCTGCTCGCCGGAGAGATCAAACGAGGTGAGCCTGAATCCCAAACCATCTGAAGCTTCGTAGCCATACGGATAGATCCTGAACAAATCTGCCGTTGTCACGGTTCCCGGATACAGGTTTTCGACAATGTGGCCGGACGCCTCGAGGGCGCAGTCCGCATTCGGCACATAGGCCAGCATGGCCGAAGTCACGAGATTGCCAACCGGTGTATCCAGGGTATCGAAACAAACCGGTTTATCATTTAACAGTCTCGATGCGACAGTGATTGGCTGGTACGGATCTCCGATCACGGAACTGAACTGAGCGGTAACGCCAAGCTTCAGCTGGTCCACGGTGACCTGAATGGAAGGCTCGGCTGGAATCGCAGGCGTGATTTCCTGGAGTTCGTAATCCAGAACCGATGTTTGTGTTCCGTCGTATACCAATCGGAATTTTCCGACATACCGATAAAATTCGCCCGCCTGCACAATGGGAATCCCGTTAACCATGATGGTTTCGGACAGTGCGTCGTGAGTATGCGCACCAATGATAGCATCCACACCGGAGAGTCCCTGGGCGATCTGCTCGTCGTACGCAAGCCCCATGTGACTGAGCAGAATCACTATCTGGCATCCTTGCATCCTGAGTTCTACGATGCGTGGTCCGAGCACCTCGGCGATTTGATCACTCAGAACGATGGGTGAGGGGTTGCTTTCCACATTGGTGGCCGGCGTGGTGAGTCCGAGTAAACCAACTTTGAGATTTCCCCTCTGTTCGATCGCGTAAGGCCGGACGATCGCCTTGAGCGCCGGAACAGAATCCAAGTTAACGGCGTTCGTGCAGATCACATCGAACGCGGAATCCAATTGGGCCGTGGCAAGAATTCCCGCCAGGTCGGTGGGGCCCACGTCGAACTCGTGGTTGCCCAGACAGAGTGCGTCGAACCCGATCGCGTTCAGAATCTGGAGCTCAGGAACTCCGAAATACGTGTTGAACATCAGCGTGCCAACCATGAAATCACCGGCGTGTACCAGGATCGGATTGGGCTCAGTCATCTTCCACATTCCGATGATGCTCGCCGCTTGAGCGATACCTCCGTATTCTGCGGCGCCGTACGGGGCCAGATTCGAATGCGAATCGTTCACATGGATGATAGTGAGCGTGTCAATTGCGCCATCAGACCTTGCGGTCCCAGTCAGTGTCAAACAACCGACCGCTAACAGGACGATGAAAATCTGTTTCATTTTTCTTCTCCTTATCTCATATCTTGGTTTTGTCGAAATCAAAAAATACATTTGAAACGATCACCTCCTTTGGTACTTTTAAAAAACCTGTCCAAAATTAATGAAAACACGCGTGCCTTCTTTACTCATGCCCACATCGAGGCGGACAACAAAGTTTTCAAGATAATAGCGCAGTCCCACTCCTCCATCCTCATGCCATTTCCTCCAACCAAAACCCGAAAACGACGGCCAGACCCGTCCTATATCCATAAAAACGACACACCCGAGCTTCCGGAAGACCGGTAACCGGTACTCGGTCGAAGCGAGAGCCATGGCCTTGTCTAGAAACCGGTCGGCCTTATATCCGCGCCCGGTCCAGCTGTCGCCGATCTTGCTTAATTCTTCGTATGGCACATTCCCATCTATTTGCTGTGACCACAAGCGAACTGCGAGAACGTGGTTTCGGTTGAAGAGGGACTGATACACGCTTGCCTCAAACCTCACCTTTGCATATCCCCAATCGGACCCAAGTATCCTGACTGCTTTTTCAGACAGAACCTCGATTCTGATCCCGCGTCGGGGATTAATCTGGCTGTCGCGTGTGTCGAAACGGATTTTCAGGCCAACCGCGGACAAGGAGGTCTCACCCGCGCCGGGGACAGAGGTGGACAGGGTCCCCCACGCCGGATCGTATCCGTATACGCTGTAATGCGCGAACCGGACAAAGCATTCACCGATGAATCGCTCGGTGAATGCACGGGAAAGAGCCGCTTCCATTTTCACAAATTCGCGGGGAAATGTGTGGTCATTGTCCTGAGAGTCATTGCCTATTCCAAAGAAATTGCTTTTGAGGAGTTTATCGTATTCCAGTTTCACGTCCAGCGAAACCGGATACCGTTTACCCTGACGGATTTCAAAATCAGGTACTGAAAATGTGAATACATACCACTGCTCACCCCTGGTACTTCCGAACAGTATAAGGTCAAATGATTCGTCTTTTTGGAACTGGTTTTTAACAATTCCTTTCCCGCCGAATCCGAAGCCGATGTCGGAATCATACATGAAGACAGGAAAAACACTGTGAGACCGCTGCTTGTCCACATTTGTATTCCGAGCAGACAGTTGCATTGCAGCAACTATTGGAATTATCCATAATATTGCACATAGATATTTTTTTTTCATGAAAAACCTCGCGAGTTCACCTATTATAAAAATCCGATTCACTTTAGTTTGCAACGTTGAAGCCAAAAATCAAACTAATGCGAACACCTTTTTGAGATAAAACCGCAGAAACATTGACAGGGAAATTGACACTGCCATGTCTTGAGGTACTTCCAACTGCAATGACATAAGCAGCCCCGGTCAGTGCAACATTTGGTCCGGCTCCAAATTCAAAACCTGATTTTGCCCTTAAACCAACAAGCAGATTCAAGCTTGGCAAAAACAATCCCTGTTCCAGTCCACCTATTAAGGGAACAAATTCCGTAACTCCAGTCAGCCCGTCTTCTGTTGTAAAAAACCGAGTTTCCCATTGCCATCCGAACTGTGTAATGAAGGGTGATGCATTGAAATCATCTTTCAACTTATCTGCTGATTTCCCGGTGATTACTGTAAATCCCAATCTTGGTCCTGTTAAATTAATCATTTCTGATTCTGCTGGACGGAACACCGTATCGCTTTGGATCTCTTGTCCAAAAAGTTTTGGAATAAACAATATGAAAGTTAAAATGAAATATTTTTTTAGCTTATACATATTCTCTTCTCCAGATTATTCTGACAACTATTAATTGTTTATTACATTTAAAAACATTATTAATTCTGTTTTACTTGAGTATTAATAAAAATGGCCATACTTATCCATTCGAAAGTCTTGACTATTAAAAATTCAAACTTACGAGATTTATCATTGATAACGAATGATCGTCTATTCGTCTTGATCTATTAAACCCAATAGAGGCACCTGCAGATTGAATCAGCGTACCCACAATAAAATGGGTTATATTCACATCATCCGAGACAGCGACAATACCAATACCGAGACAAGTCCCTAAGACACTTCCCAAAAAGGTGCTGCCAAACGAACCCGTTTCATTTCCGGAAGAACCTACTACATAGACTCCACAAGCACTTCCAAATGTGGAACCGATTAAATAACCCGTTAACGCTCCAAACAAACCGGAAAAATTCAACCAATCCCCATTATTGGGATCATAAGCAATTTTATACCCCATCATGGCACCTGCATATCCTAATAATATCGCACCTCCCGAACCCACCAATAATTCACCGACAATCATTCCGCCACTGACCCGATTAGATTTTTCAAGATTTGTATTCACCAATTCTTTCTCTGATAACAGTGTATTCGATTTCATCTGAAGTTTTGGCCTTGCAAAACAGTACAAGTTCAAAGATCCACCTTGACCAAATGCATTCTTCATGACCAATTTTTCTCGAAATTTAGAATGGACACCCAAATTACTCTTGTATAAACCAACCGATTGCAGTTTATGGCAGCTTGCGTGTTGAATGGCGGGTGTGATAAAATGGAATGAAATCAATATAAAAAGTATGGTAATTTCTTTTACAGACTTCATGATTATTCCCTCCTTTTATTCATTTACTGAATACCACTTTGTGAGAAAGGAATAACCAAAATACATACCATGGATGTGAAGCCGTATTGAGTTGATGATAATTATCTGATATTATAATAGATAGCAGAGAATATTATTTTTTAGAGTTATGAAGGTGATCATACGAAGTTATAGCAGAATAGACAGGAGTGTATGAATATTTATAATATAAATGGCAAATAATACTGATTGAATGTGAAAATAAAAGAGGAATGATCTGGTTTGCACTTAAAAATAACATCAAAGAACAATTCATGGATTTTAAATAATAAGCAAATTATCTAGCTTTTAATATC
>CAZTZL010000059.1:0-16068 GCA_964617625.1 uncultured bacterium | reverse complement strand
GGGCGTCCGAAGTACAACTTTGGGCGAGCAGAGGAGGTTTGCAGGTTGGGGGTTACTCCGGCATTGGCGTTGTTTTCATCGGGAACAATCCTGACCAGCTTAATTTATCACGGTCATCGCTTATTTAAAATTTATCTTGATTTTTTGTCTCATATTTTTGTACATTAAATGTACGGTAATTGTCAGTACAAACAACAGAGGAGTTATCATGGCGAAAACAGCAATTATTCAGGCGCGGATTGACCCGGAGGTCAAGAACAAAGCCCAGCATATTCTGACTCAACTAAATATCACGATGTCCGAAGCAATTTCTCTGTTTCTCACTCAGGTTACCTTGAATCAAGGAATCCCCTTCGATATTCGAATCCCCAATGAATTGACTGCCAAAACTCTGCGTGATTCCGAAAATGGAAAAGAACTTCATCGAACTTCAGGTGTTGATGAATTATTTCAGGAGTTAGAGAGTTGAAGGTTTTCTATACCACTCAATTCAAAAAGGATTATAAAAAAGTAAAGAAACAGAATAAAGATCCCGATAAATTAAAAGCCGTGATTGAGAAATTGCTCGCTGGTCAAAAACTTGAACTCAAATATCGGGAGCATCAATTGTCCGGTATCTGGAAAGGGCATCGGGATTGCCACATCGAACCAGACTGGATATTGATTTACCGTATTTCTTCCGACACGCTTTATCTTGAAAGAACCGGATCGCACTCTGACCTTTTTAAATAATCATTTTAGATAATCCGCTCATTGGTGTCCGTTGCAACGATTCTCAAATCGTTCGGGGTTGAACTCGGAATGGAACAGGGAGCAGGGGCGTCCGAAGTGCAACTTCGGACGAGCGCGGGAAGGGAGAAAGTTTGTAGGTCGGGGTTCATCCCGTCATTAAGGTTGTTTTCGCCGGGGTCAATCCCGGCCTGCTTTGCTGCTATTATTTATAAACGGCTAAATCGGGCATGCCTTCATATCGGACAACCAGCTCAGGTTTGCCGCAAAGCACAAAGCTGTTGTTCATGTGATCCCGTTCATCGAGTCCGATCCGCCTGAATACATCGGCCCAGTTTGAACAATTACAATATGCTTTCACTTTGTCATTATTGACCGGCTCGGTTTCCATCTGCGGATGGTCCTCGACAAATTCGGCATAGGTATGTTCGGCGTGGTCTTCGAATTCGGCATTGAAAAGGAATGCCCGCCGGATATTGATCAACGCCATGGCGCGTGTGATGAGCACGTAGGTCATAATGATCAGGAATGGAATCACCGGAAACAGATACCAGGAATCCCTGATGCCGTCCTCTTTCATTTTTTCATGGATAACAAGCAGGTGACAGTATTCGTTATCCTGTGCTTCCCGGCTCCATGTGACGATATCATTCGTTTTCCGCACAGAGTCCGGATTTCTATAACAGCGTGTCAACCGGGCGTATTGACGGAATTCCCAGGCACGGTATGGGATACTGGCCAGCATTTCAATGAGTTTGGCCTTGGCCAGTGTCGTTTTTTTCCCGGTTATCAGATCCATCGACCCAAAGAAGAATCGTGCCGGCAATGAATAGCGGTATCGCGGCCTTTCTCTGGATGCGGTCTGTTCCTTCTTCAGATCAATGCTCATGATTTCTTTTCCTTGTCTTTGTTTGTATTAAATGCCCACCGGCTGAAAGGCTTTTTATATTGGTTTAATTCATCCTGTAAACGCAGCGTATATTTTCAATTCAAATAAACGGTATCAAAGCTGAGCCTGGAGCGGAATGATCCGAGGGGAAAAGGGAATCCGAAGTGCAACTTCGGATGAGCATGGGGATTCCTTAAGGATTTAAAACTTTTCAGCGATATCCGGTCATTCCAGGGGATCTATTTTCGTGACGCGTTACTCTTTTTGCAAGGCGGATTATTTTTGATTTCAACGTCCCTGCAGCCTTTCCCGGTACGCCGCTTTCATCTTATCACTGGCTTTAGGGTCCGTAAGCAGTGATTTCTTTGCCTGCTCAAACATTTCGTTATTTATAGACGAGAACAGCGTTTCCCTCCAGTATCTTGCTTTCAGAAAATATAAACGGCACTGGTGGCATGCATACCAACTCTGATGATGGGCATGGAGGAAATAGTGAGTCGAGCCGCTCCGTTTTTCTTTTTCGACAGTGTAGAGATTCCCGTCCGCTCCTTTGAAACCGTCTATCATTTTGTACCCCTGTTTCTGCTCCCATTCCTCAGGGGTCCAGCTCACATCGATGATCTCCATGTTCTGTCCGCATTGGGTGCATTGGAGGCGGCGCTTCGAGATTTTGAAAATGACGTAAACAACAAACAGAATGAAAAAGACAGTGCTGAGACCCAAAATCAACAGTTTGTTTTCAGTTAGAAAAATGAAAGCGAGCACGGTTCCGATTAACGATAGAAAAGCCAGCCAACCCACTATGCGAGCCGGTGCGGAGGATCGGGAAGCCGCTTTTCCATCATAGGTATAATCTGCCAGCGCAGCGGGGGGATTGAGTTTCATTGTTTTACCTCCATCATAATTGGATCGCTCAGAGTTCATTCTTATTAAGTTGTAAAGTCCAGAAAAATTGTGCTTCGGATAAAATATCTGAGGCGATCTTCGTTTTGCAGGTCAAGGTTTTACCCGACAATTGTTCTCAAAAAGAACAGCCGTTTTTAACAACAAAATCCTTTTCAGCAAGTTCTTGAGATGTGGTGTCACTATCATTTTAGCATGATAAAGATTGATCTAAATAAACAAAATTATTTCTTAAAATCAAGGAATATTTCAGGAAGTTGAATGAAAATAAAATAAACCATAAGAAGTACAACTTCGGACGGGCATGGGGGAGGAAGGTGTCATTTCAAGTCCCGATTTATCGGGAGGAGAAATCATGCAACCTTTTTAATGTGTTTGGTTATACAGATTTCTCACTCCACTTTGCTTCGTTTGAAAAGATATATTGTCACACAGTTACTGAATTCGGGGTAAAGCATATCGGAACGGAGCAGGGGGAGTTCCGTCCAAAGTACAATTTATCACGGAGGGGGAGATCATCAAACAAAGAGTTGTAACCGCGAAAAGAAAAACCCAGGAGTTTGGACCCCCGTGTTTTAAAAAGAAAAAGAATTGTTGCTAAAGATCATTTAATCCGAGGAGTGCCCGGGATGTTCTTTACCGATTCGAGGTCGTTCGAATTTATTTTGCTGTGATATTTCGCAATCACCTGAGTCGCATCCCATTTATGAACCACCCAGAGGCAGTTGAGTGCCTTTGTTCTATTCCTGTTTTTGTAAAAGAGATAGGCTTCTATAAAACCGGCGGAGATGTCTTCTACATCTTTCCGGGTCCAGGCTCCCGGTTTTCCAATCAGGTCAGGTACCAGAATTCTGCTGTCGGGTATTAGCACATCTGGGTTTGAAATTTGGTTCAGATTGGCGCGGTAGATATTGGGCCATAGTTCGCCCTGGGTGTAATAACGGGAAGATATCTTCCACAGGTTGTCGCCCGGAATAACTGTATGATGACTTCCTGGCGTCCCTATCCGGATTTTATCTTCAGTTATTGGGCTTTCGATCTTTTCAGCTGCTTGGGGCAGTACTGTTTCCTTCTCTTTAACCTTTTTCGAGACAGTAGATTTGCTGAGCTTTGTTCCAGGCTTTTCGGTGCAAGTCCTGATAATCACAAACAGGATGATAATAATGAAAATCAGGAGGAATAATGCGATCCAGAATCTTGATCGTTTCTTCTTTTTTCCTTTTTCCGGGTAGGGTTCGTATTCAGGAGCGATCTCCGATTCTATAGGCTTGCTGATGATCGTTTTATCCCCTTCATTTTGAACATCGCCTTTCACCATTTGCGGTTTTAAATGGTCGTATTGGCGGTTGATATATCGTCCCAAATCTGCCTGTGTCTTGAAATTAACCGAACTGTGGGCGGGAATTTCGATCTCCTCACCCGTCTGAGGATTGTGGCCGGGTCTTGCCTTATGCCAGGTTAATCGAAAGTGACCGAGTCCGTGAATGGTCGCGACGCCGTCGCGCTTGAGATCCTCTTTAACCAGTTGCACTTCATCAAGCAACAGATTATGAATCAGTTGACGGGCGGCTCCTGTCTCATTGGCAATTTTTTCGACAAGTTCAGTAAAGGTGAGCTTTTGGTTCATTTCACGATCCTTGTGTCTTTTATCTCATCTTTGAGAGACGAGCTTGCCCTAAAATGGATGACCCGCTTCTGCGGAAGAAGCATGAGGCATTTATAGTAGGGATTGTAGTATTTTCGTTTTTGGACGACATGCGTGTGAAATGTTCCCAGACCGGGTATGCTGATTCCGATGTCCTGGTCAAGAATATTTTTAATAATGATTGTACTGCTTTTTAGAATTTCTTTTATTTTGGTTTGAGGAAGATTATAACGGGATGAGAGATGTTTGATTGTATCCGCGTAAGTCATATTGCCTCCTTATTAATGTGCGGCACTAGATTAATGCGGTTACTGTCAAAGGCATAAAGACAAGTCTAAATAAACTATATTTATCAAGAAAGTCAAGAAAATTCTCGGAAATTAAATGATTGGGGACCAGGTCGTCTGAGTTCAACTTTGGACGAACAGCAGGGCAGGTTTTGTTATTATGCGACTTCGGGATAAAACCGAAATGATACTTATTGATACTTATGGATTTTTACGATAGGATTCATGGAACGAATCATTATGATTTTAACTTTTATATGTTACACCTCATCAATTGGTTTTGATTCATTCAGCGCGGATACGATCTGTTCGGCACTTAACACTCTGGCGAAACCTTTTCTCAACACTTTTAATTCCGGTTCCTGCATGGCAGTATCGTCGGTCGAGGTGACGTCGCTGCCGAAAATGACTTTGAACCCTCGCTCGTACCCCTGACGCGCTGTGGTCCCGCAGCAGAAATTTGTCATGGTGCCGCAGATAATGATGGTGTCGCGGTTTAAATTTTTCAATATGGTTTCCAGAGGCGTGTCATAAAACGCTCCATAGGAAGGTTTGTAAATAACAAGATCGTCCTTTTGGGGCTTCAATTCTTTCCAGACTTTGCTGTTGACAAAATATTCGGACTGGTCGATATCCAGATCCGGATACCGGTTGGGCATGAATTTGCCGGAGGCCGGCCTGTCTAAATAATTGTTTGTTTTTGAAAATACGGTAAAGATCACCGGAACGGCGTGTTGGCGGCAGGATGCGACTAGTTCCTTGATCAGGGGCACCTGCCGGGTGGCCTCAGGTATCCAGTACGGTGTCGTGTGCGGCTGGACAAATTCCTCCTGCATGTCGATGACGAGCAGCGCGCATTTTTCTTTCTTGATTGGGAATTTTGCGTCGCCGGATTGATATGCTTTTTTTGCGTATTGCAGAACCTGCTGTTCTGAGAAGAGTTTCATCTTATGCTATCTCCCGGTATTCGGTTGTTTTTCTGTTATCGGAATTAATTTGATCGATTCAGTTTCCTGCTGTTTTTCTAAAAAAGAAGAACAAGGAATATCTTGCTTGAAGCAAGAAAGGTATATTCCAATAAAGTAAAATCATTAAAAATGTCAAGTGAATTTTTTGTGATAAAAGTGAAATGGTGGAAGGAATTATTGATTTGAATTGGAATAAAAACCGCTCCGGTGCAGATAGGCCGGAGCGGTTTAGTGTCGAAAAAATAATAAGATCGAGGTTATCTGGTTTCCAGTTCCTTAATTGCTTTGGCCCGGATAAATGCATAACTCAGGTCATTCAATGAATTGAATTTCGCAGTTTTCATGAGGTATTCCAGCGAATTCTCACGGTCGCCCTTCCCTGCATAGGCTTTGGATAACCGGTAAAGATTATAGGGGTCCTGAAGGTTGGATTGCTCAAGCTCTTCAATGGCTTTGCTGTAATCTCTTTCTTCAAGCGCAATCATGCCGAAGAGCTGGTGTGCCAGCCGGGTCATGAAAACATTATTTATTCCTTCAGCGGTTTTCAGAAATTCGGATGCCTTGGCTTTGGCTTCTGCATACTCTTTTTCATACAGAGCCACTCTTCCTGTATTGTAAAGATGTTGACGCTGATTATTTTCCTTAACTTCCTTGGACAGGCCGGAGGATTCCGAAACCTTTAATGCGTCTTCGTATTTCTGGGCGGCTTTGTCCGGTCTTCCCATTTCGAGCAAGATATCTCCCATAGTCACCAGATCGCCGCTCATTGCATTTGCGTCGTCAATGTTGGATGCGATGATGTACTGCTTTTTTAATTCATCGAGCGCATCGTCCAGTTTGCCTTCGTCTGCAAAGGAAACAGCCGTTGCAAAGTGTGCAGCCCGCCTTTCACCGGTATCCCGGGCAATTGCCTGAAGTTTCATCAACTGCTCCCGGGCTTCCTTGTGATCGTTCTTGAAATTGAGATCGGTTGCGATGCCAATGTGTGAAGCAACGAAGTTGGGATCGATGGAAAGGGCTTTTCTGTAATTGTCGATCGAGGCATTGTATTTTCCAATTTTCATCAACAGTTCGGCATAGGAATCGTATGGATTGGGATCATCCGGAGTCAGCGCGATATATTTTTTGAATGCGTCTTCCGCATCGTTATAATCCTCGAGAAAACGGTATGCATAACCCATCTGATTGTACAATTGTGAGAAATCGGGATTGATTTTTCCGGCCATCTTGTATTCATCGATAGCAAGCGCATAATCCTGAACCCCGTAATAGTAATCTCCCAGATCATTGTGGGCGCGCTCGTCTCCGGGATATTTGACAACCAGTTCGGTTAAAAGTTCTTTCTGTTTTATGGGAAATCCATTCGCGGCTGCCTTGGCTCCGAGAATAATAAGACGTTCACCTTCGGAGACTTTATCTGTCAGAGAGGCTGCTTTGTCCAGATTTTCAAAAAATCCTTTTGCAGTAGGAGAAACCAAAGCCAGATTGTAGTAGGCCATGGCGAATTCAGGATCTTCGGCAATGGCTTTTTCCCAGTATTGAATCGATTCCTGCCCGCGGAGTTTATCAGCAAGTTCTCTTCCTTTTAAATAATTCTCGAGCGCGGTTTTGGATGATGTTGTGATAGGAATCTTTTCATCCTGGGTCTTTGTGCATCCGATCCAGATGAAAAGGAGAATGATTGAGGACAATAATAAACAATTTGAGAACTTTTTTCGCTCCATGTGCGCCTCCTTGTGAATTATCAATTTTTTAATAGTATAATCATTCTGATCAATCGAAAGAAATTGACAGGACTATAAGTCCATCCCTTTTATTTTGCCTTTTTATAGCCTGCCGGTATTTCAAACAGGTTATCCGGCGCGGTGCCGGTTTTATAATCCAGCAGTTCGGTGGATGATGAGATGCTTTGGTTCATTACTTTTTGGTTCGAAATTGTCAACACCTGCACACCCTTAATTTTTTTCATTTCTTCCATCATGGTTCCGGCCATATCTTTCATGGCGGGATTGACAGTACTGAGAGCTGTGGTGAATTTAGCATAAAGCCTGGGATCGATTTTCAAATCTTCAGTCGCCCAGATTTCAGAGTTGTTTTCACCCATAAATGTATTCATTGTCATGATATACTTTTTACATTTCCAGCCATTAATGACTTTCGACTCATTTGTCGGTTGAACAGAGACCTCGACTTTCATCATGCCCTGCATCATGTTCTGCATCATTTCCTGCTGACCTTCCATTTCTTCATTATCCTGATCCTTTTCTTTGCCAGCCGCTGACATCATCCCGGTAAAATTCATGGGCATGTCTGCATAGGTTTTGTCTTTATGATTGATCATGATCATTTTTTGTTTATCAAACATCATGATCATGGTGTTATCTTCCGAATTATTTCGAAAACCGCTGTCGGTGAGCCAGACTTCTTCAATAACATCTCTGGCAGGCTGATTTTGGCCCATCATGGAAACGGCATCGGTGTGGTGCTTTTGTTTCATGTAAACATCCGCGCGCAGTGCTGCTGTGAGTGCGATCAGAAACAGCATTGTAAGAAGAAACCATAATGTCTTGGATTGCTTTTTCATAAAGTTCTCCTTCTCAAAATATTATTGTCTAAATGTGATTTTTAATTATTATCGTTTTTAAGAGTTTTCGTGTTTTCATCATTTTTTGGATTAAATCTCTAACCTGATTTTAGAAAGCAAGCAGAGTAACCGTTATATAGGCAGCCATAGTTGTATCTATAAGTCGTTTTCTTCCTGCTGATGCTTTTTTTCGAGAAGTTTTTTTACCATAAAGAGGATTTTGTGGGGAGAATCACTGCCTTTGTATCCGTAATAATTGGCGCCCAAATTGATTGCTTTCTGAACGTCTTCGATCTCTTTTAAATTGGTCATGACAAGGACGGGAATATTTTTGGTCATCTCGTAAGATCGGATTTTCTTTAAAACCTCCAGACCATGAATATCGGGAAGAATCAGATCAAGTAGAATCAGATCCGGTTTTCTTTCAAGCGTTAGTTCAAATCCTTTTTCACCGTTTTCGGCTTCAATCACATTAAATCCATCATTACTCAAAATGCCCTTATACATGAAACGTATGGTTTGTGAATCTTCGATAAGAAGAAGCGTTTTACCTTTAAAGTAGTCCTCATCTTCCTTTTTTTTATCAACAATTTCCATTCTTAGGCACTCTTTTTTATTATGTTGATGTATGGTCGAACAGTTAGTCTATCTCTGTTTAATTATAAGCATCAAAATGCAATTTTCCAATATATTTTATTAAAAAATATCAGTTGTCAAAAATTAAATAAATTGCTAAAACAAAAGGGCGGGAATGCAGCGAGATCGGACTATGATTTTATAAATCAGGTTTTCATTTCATACATTCGATAGGTTTTATAGATTTTCCCCCCAAGCATTCTGGCCGCCCGGTTCATCATCTTGTTGTTTTCGAGAATCCAGGACATTTCACCGCGTGTGATTCCATTGGCGACGGCATTCCGCCACGTATCCAGATACAGGAGAGCGTCGATGCCCAGTCTTCGATATTTTTGAATGACACCCATGACAATAATTCGGATCATGTCTATTTTTTTCGAGAAATGCAGCAGTTTCAGAAAACCAAGGGGAAACAACCGGCCATTGGTATGGATAAGGGCCTGATTAATATCGGGAATCGAAAGAGAGAATCCAACGGGTTCGCCATTCAATTCTGCAAGCAATGCATATTCCGGAGTAACAACCTGTTTCAGGGTTTTGGCCAGGTGGGAGAATTCATCCCCTGTCATCGGAACGAATCCCCAGTTTTTACTCCAGGCATTGTTATAGATGTGATGAACTTTTTTTACTTCTTCATCGTAATTCTTCATTTTAAGCGGCCGAACGACCAGGGCTTTTTTTCGCCTGACCTTTTCGGAGATTCGAACCAACTTTTTCGGGGGTGGATTTTTGCCTTCGATCAGGTAGGCATAGAGGTCCATGGCTTTTTTCAAGCCGAATTTTTCGAAAAATTGAATATAGTAAGGCGGATTGTACGTCATCATGACAACAGGCGGCGAATCAAACGCGTCTATTAAAAGGCCGCAGTCTTCATTCTGACAAGGATTGGCTGGCCCTCGAAAATTTTTCATGCCCCGGTTTTTTATCCATGTTTTGGCGGCAGAAAGCAGGCCTTCCGCAGTTTCGTATTTTTCTTCACATTCAAAAAAACCGAAGTGGCCTGTTTTTTCATTGTGGACTGTGTTGTGATTGTCGTCAATAATGGCCGCGATTCGGCCGACCACCTGTTTGTCCCGGAGAGCGAGAAAAAACTGCGATTTTGCGTGCCGGTAAAATGGATGTTTTTCCGGATCAAGCAAAACTTTCTGATCTGCGAGCAGGGGAGGAACCCAGTTGGGATCGTTTTGATATAGCCGATAAGGGAATTTAACAAAACGATTCCAAAGGTGTTTTTTTCCGACCGGGATGATGGTTAATTTATCGGAACGTTCCACAGAATTACATCCTGTTCAATTTCCGGTTTATTTTCAGATTTATATTATTCCAAATTGTTTGCCGAATTTTAAGAAGAGATCCAGAATTTTATCGAGTTCTTCATCGGTATGTGTTGCCATGTAGCTTGTTCTGATAATGGCTTCGCCCGGAGGTACCGCAGGACTGAGTGCCGGATTGGTAAAGATGCCATTATCAAACAGAAGTTTCCAGAAAGCGATGCAATTTTCCTCTTTTCCTATTTTTAAAGGAATGATGGGTGTCTGGCTGTGGCCGATGTCAAAGCCGATACTTTTAAACCCTTCGTGCATTTTTCTTGTGTTTTTCCAGAGTTTCTCGATCCGTTCGGGTTCGGATTCGACAATATCCAGGCAGGCCAGAACCGAGGCTACGGCAGACGGAGGAGGACTCGCCGTGAAAATCAACGCCCTCGCATTGTGTTTGATGTAATCGATGACCAGTTTTTCCCCGGCCACAAATCCACCGATTGAGGCGAAAGATTTGCTAAACGTTCCCATGTGCAGGTCGATTTTTTTCTCCAGGTCGTAATGCTCTCCCGTACCACGGCCGTGTTTTCCCAGAACACCGATCGAGTGTGCATCGTCCACATAGATTCTGGTTTGATATTTTTCGGCTAGTTTAACGATTTCCGGAAGATTAACAATATCGCCTTCCATGGAGAAAACGCCATCCGTGACGATCATTTTCCCGACATTTTTATTCGTAAAAAGTTTCAGTACCCTTTCAAGGTCTTCCATGTTGTTGTGATGGTATTTTACCACTTTTCCAAAAGAGAGACGGCATCCATCGACAATGGAGGCATGATCCGCACGGTCCGTAAATACCAGATCGTTTTTGCCGATCAAAGTCGAGATGGTTCCCTGATTCACGTGATGTCCGGTTGAAAAACAGAGGGCGCATTCCCGGCCTAAAAATTTTGCCAGCCGGTGTTCCAGTTCGATATGAATATCCAGTGTGCCGTTTAAAAAACGTGATCCCGTACAGCCGGTTCCATATTTTTTGGTAGCGTTGATTGCGGCTTCAATAACTTTAGGATGGCCCGTCAGGCCAAGATAATTATTGGAACCAATCATGATCATTTGTTTCCCGCCTACCATAACTTCTGATCCCGGACTGGATTGAATCGGCTGAAAATAGGGATAATAGCCTGATGCGATGGCTTCTCTGGCCCGCGTATAGTTATAACATTTTGAAAATAGATCCACGATGCGCTCCTCTCAATCTATGGTTGAATGTATTGATTTGTTATAATTTTCTTTTTGGTATTTGTGTTGCCAGTGTACAAATGTCAGTTGTTATATTTCTGAACATTACGTTAAAATTCCTATTAAGGTAAGGAAAGTATGGAATATTGTCAACAAGAAATTGCGGATGGTTTTGTCCGGGAATGCTAATGTATTTTTTCGGAGAATATTTTAAGAATTGAATTGCCCCTGACCGGAAAGTCCGGAGTGATCAGTGTTATTTCTTTGTAAATCCGAAATGCTTGAAAAATAGCTGTTCCGATTTTTTGTACCCTTTCTCTGTGACAAAAAGGGACATGGACTTGATGTTGGGTTTTTCAATCCATCCTTTTTCATAAAGCCGGTTCAGTATGCTCCTGTCGAAACCGGGCCATGCCCTGGCTCCTGATCCTTTTTCAATTTTTGTTGAAACGAGATAGAGAAGGGCCAGGGTCATTTCGTCCACTTTATCCGAATTATATTGCATGAACAGAACTCCTTTGAGGATTTTACCGGGAAGGCTCGAGTGATCAGACAATATAAGGTTGTTGACCCCATCCTGTGGAGATGGTATTTCCTGGCTGAGATGGTTCACAGATCCGTCAATATGGACGATGAAGTCTGTTGATGCAGCACCTCAGGTAAAATATCCGAAACAATTGATCGTTCATTTTGTTCGTACAAGACGGAGAAATGTGACCGTACCCGCCGACGGATATTCCAGACCGTCAAAGGCGGCACTTTTCTCCCATGTCAATTCCAATATCTCCTCAATGAATTTGAACGAGAAAACGGCCTGGCCTCCGATAAATTCCGGTGCAAGCGCAAAAAGAGGCTTTGCGTCAATGTGAGATCCGTTTATCCGGTATGAACCTGTGTTCACAATGAGGGAACTGAATCTTGTTGTCTTTTCACTGTCACTCGGGTGCCATCGCTCGGTATAGGTCTGGGACGGCTTGTTTCCAAAGGCATACGCGATGCTATAATAGCCATCCCCGAATATGCATAAACTCTCATTGACCGGAACCTGGATGGTGTCTTGATCAGCGGTGATTATTTGCATTGACAGTACCTGCCATGCACCAATTAATTGGTTTGCCCGGGCCGGCTTTTCAGTACACCCAACCATGCCGATCAGCAGGCTTATCAATATCACGTTTATGCGGTTCATATAACCTCCGACACTAAAAAATATACACCTGTTTCCACACGATTTCAGGCCCGTAGAAGTTCCTGCCTCTGCGCGGTCAAGACTCAAATTTCGCAAGGGCAGGAGCTCTTGCGGTGTGGTAAACCTTGCGCGATTTGTTAGTACCACACGACCTAAAAGCCTGTCCCGATATTCCGGGATCGTGACACATCCAATTATTTTTATATATGTTATAATGGCCAGGACACCTGACGATTAGAGAATTCCTTAAATCATCACATATCAACAATCGGTAAGTCGTTGACTCACCCTACAGACTTCAACGTTTCTCCCCGATTCCCAAGCCTGGCAGAATAAGAATACGGCTTTCCATTCCTTCCTCCGACCGGAAACCAATTTCCTTTACGGGCGTTCCGGAAAAATCGCCTGCAATAACACGTCCGTTTGGACCGATCAGGACAACAGGTATTTCTCCGGCGTTTTCGAATACCAGAACCGAAACAGGTTCTTCACGCCGTTCCGGGCCTGATTGTTCAATTGCCATAGCGACAAGTTCACTCATATGCAGGGAGCACATGTCGATATCAAGGGGAACATTGTGGAGTGGGCCCGGGAATATAATGCGTATTTTGGGCGGATCGTAGAGGAGTTTTAATTCTTTCCAGAGATGTATTTTGCATTCATTTTCGTAGGTTCCATCCCCATCGAGGTCTTCTTTCATCAGCGTCGCTTCGATGTTGATGAAAAAATCAGTCGGATTTCCTTTTCCGACTTCTAATATCAGTTTGCCGTTACAGACGCCCAAACCGTTTGTCATATCGATGGTGCTGCTGTTCCCGTCGACCAGTTTTGAGGGTCCCTGATACCAGAGAGCCATGCTTCCCGGAAACAGGGGCAGATCCCCATAATAAGACGTGAATCCTGTGCAGGATGTTATTTCCCCTGTGTTTGCGTTGTATATCAATTCCAGCTTAGAGAGTTTGAGGCAGATTTTTTGCATTTTACCCGTAATATTATAATTTGCACTTTTATCAAACTGATCCGTCGTAAATGACAGATCATGGCCTTCTCCTTTTAGAGTGTGTTTCTGCGGATCGATTGTAAAAATTAAATAACCTCCTTCATTGAGGCTGACCTGAAGCGGTGGTTTTAACTGCCGCAAAACCTTAACGTAACTCTTTGCACCTTCGACTTTAAAGTAAAGCGTTTGAGCATGCATCTGTGTCATGCCTAAAAGGATAACCATGCAAATGGTTATGGTTAAGTTGAATCGTTTCATAATCATTTCCTCCTGTAATTGATTTTTATCTTTTCCTTCGGTGCAAAGTCTTTTGTTGGTTGTACTATTTGACAGTTGGGCTGCCATTCTTCACAAACCGTGATGCCCAACCATTTTCTGCCCCGGATTGGGAAGTCCGGAGCAATCACTTTTTACCACACGTTCTAAAGGCCTGTCCCGATATTCCGGGATCGTGACACACGCAACTACTTTTATAACTGTTACACTGGCCAGGACACTCGATGATCTACAGCTATAGCTTTAGCTTTGATATCATGAATTGTTTAATCCTGCTTGATCTGATATTTCTCCGCTCCAAGCTGCCACAGGAGAAAAGAGAAAGTGTCTGCCAGTTCCTCCTGATTCTGTTTTTTGGTATCTCCATATCCGTGCCCGGATTCAAAATCAAGCCGAAGCAGGATCGGATTATTACTCGAAGTGGCGCTCTGCATGCGGGCGGCCATCTTTGAGGAGTGCCACACCTCTACCCGCGGATCATTCACGCCCTGAATCAGTAAAACGGCCGGATACTTTACATTGTCCTTCACGTGATGATAGGAACTCATTTCTAGAAGCGCTTTGAATTCATCCTCTTTTTTGACCGTGCCGAATTCATGAATATTCGGGATGCCCGCCGGTGTGGTTTCTGCCCGGATATTATCCATTACGCCCACAACCGGTACGGCCGCTTTAAACAGATCGGGGCGTTCCGTAATGGCCCGGCCTGCCATAATGCCCCCCGCACTGCCTCCTTCGATGGATAGATGTGCCGGACTGGTGTATCCTTTTTCAATGAGATATTCAGCGCATGCGATGGCATCTTTCCAGGTGTTGGGTTTGGTTGCTTTCTGTCCGGCCACATGCCATTCCTCACCGTATTCCCCTCCGCCGCGTACATGGGCCACAGCATAAATACCGCCGTTTTCATACCATGCAAGCAATTTCGGATTATAAAAGGGTTCTTCGGAAATCCCGTAGGCGCCGTAACCGTATAAAAGCGCCGGGTGGCTTCCGTCAAGCCTGAGCCCTTTTTCATAGATGATGGAAAGCGGTATCATCACACCATCATGACTGGCCACCTTCACTTCAAGAGAGACCAGATTCTCAGGCGCATCGTACGGACCTTTGGGTTTTAATCCTGTATCGGTGACCTGATTCGTTTCTGGATTGTACATGTAAATCAGATTATCCTGGGTCCATGATTCAAGACTGAAGAGCACACCCTTCAGATCGGGACTCTGGGAATAAAGGCTCAGGCTGCCTTTTAACGGCAGAGCCACCTCTTTCGGCTGATTAAGCTGATCGTACTGCACACGCATTAACCGGTTGATGCCGCCATCCAGCAACAGAATGTACAGGCCATCTTTTTGGACCGTTAAACCCTGAACCACTGCTTCTCCTGCGGGAATCGCCGCTTTTGCTTTATTTAGATCCGGATGGGAAAGGGATGTTTGAACGACCTTGTAACGGGGAGCGTCTTTGAATGTTATGAGAAAGAGGTTGCCGCCGTGGACATCAAAATTGACAACCTTGTCTTCCTCTGTAATCAGTTTTTTCCAGTTCCAGCTGGATTTTTTTGCGGACTCGAGATCCACAGAATAAGCTGAAATTTCATTCTTTACGCCATGATAAATCACTGCAAAAAGAGTCTTGGAGGAAGCGGGCGCCCATCCAATCGGAAGATCATCGGGGTTGAGTTCGATCCGGTCCTGAACGCCGAAACCGAATATCGGCGGTTCGGTTTCCGGGTCCCTGCCGATTTCATGGAGATACACCTTGCTTTTCAGATAACGCGCGCCGGGATCGGTTTCAGGGTCAAATTCCTGAAGCCGGTTGAGCAGGAAGGCTTTGTTGGAGGGCATCCAGCTGACCGCACCGATTTGAGCCCGTGTAATCGGCTTGTCCACCAATTTCAGTGTGGCGGTTTCATAGACATAAAGCACCGCATCTTCCGATCCGCCCTCCGAAATGCCACAGGCCACATACCGGCCGTCGGACGAAGGTTCATAATAATTGATCGCGTGCGGTTTGCCGGTTTCCTTTTCAAAGGATTCGGGATCAACAAGGAGTTTTTCATCGCCGGTCAATCCCTTTCTCATATAAAGTTTGCGGACGTTCTCCTCGGGAAGCATCTTCATATAAAAGTAGGTTTCGTCCTTCAGTCTCCTCACACGCGACACCTGTGCGGCTGCCGCATTGTCCAGTTCGACGATCCGTTCAAGAAGCGCCTCGCGGCCCGGAATCCGGCTGAGGATATCGCGTGTATAGGCATCCTGCGCTTTCATCCATGCCACGACTTCCGGATCTTCCTTGTTTTCCAAATACCGGTACGGATCGGAAACCTGCACACCAAAATAGGTATCGACCACATCCCGAACCGGCGCAACAGGCTGTGTTTGTGCAAACAAGGAACAGGCAAAGATGACACATAGAATAGCTGTCAGCGGTCTTGCTGTTTTTCTTTCCATTTCATTCTCCTTTT
>CAZTZL010000058.1:0-16365 GCA_964617625.1 uncultured bacterium | reverse complement strand
TTTTGGATTCATTTAATATAACAAATTTTAGTATTTTTACAAAAGGATCATATTTGGATTCGGTTCACTTTGGAGTCGGATTGATGCTGAAGTAATTTTTTCTTGTCTTATTTCATTGGTTTGTGTATACTATTAGGAAAAAGTTGCTCTGGTTCAGGAAGCGATGCGTTCTCAGGAAAAGGGGAGGAGAAAGAAAAAATAATTGAACTCCGCCTCTCCGGGAGATTGCATTTCCCGTAGAGGTTATTAACAACAAGGAGAAAACTGCATGAGGATGAAATGTCTGATAGTTGGTTTTGTTGCTTTTACTGTTTTCGGGCAAGCGGCTGCCCAGTACGAATATTCGTTTCAAGATCCCAATTTGCCTGTGGAAGAGCGGATTGACAATATTATTTCGCTGCTCACACTGGATGAAAAAGTTAATTGTCTGGGTATCGATCCAAGTGTGCCCCGGCTGGGGATAAAGGGGACACCTCATGTGGAAGGGCTGCACGGGCTGGCCAAAGGGGGGCCGAGCAACTGGGGACAGCGAGATCCGGTGACCACCACCGTTTTCCCGCAGGCGATTGGTCTGGCCGAATCGTGGGACCGCGGCGTTTTAAGACGGGTGGCATCCATCGAAGGGTATGAAGCGCGGTATATATTTCAATCTCCAAAATATAAAAAGGGAGGTCTGGTGATCCGTGCGCCGAACGCGGATTTGGGCCGGGACCCGAGATGGGGACGCACGGAAGAATGCTACGGGGAAGACCCCTGGCTCAATGGGCAACTTGTGACAGCGTTTGTCCAGGGATTGCAGGGAAATCATCCCCAATACTGGCAAGCTGCCTCGCTCATGAAACATTTCCTGGCCAACAGCAATGAAGACGGACGGGATTCGACCTCTTCGAATTTTGACGAACGGCTCTGGCGCGAGTACTATGCCTATCCGTTCTGGAAAGGGGTCACCGAAGGCGGTTCGCGGGCCTATATGGCGGCTTATAACAAATGCAACGGCGTTCCGTGCACCGTGCATCCCATGCTTAAAGAAATTACTGTCAATGAATGGGGGCAAGACGGCATCATCTGTACGGACGGCGGCGGGTACAGTCTGCTTGTTACGGCTCACAAATATTTTCCCGATCGGAACAGGGCAGCCGCAGCCTGTTTAAGAGCGGGCATCAATCAGTTTCTTGATTGGTATAAAGACGGTGTGTACGGTGCTCTGGCCAACCATTATATTACTGATGCGGTTATCGACAGCGTGATCCGCGGGAATTTCAGAGTGATGATCAAACTTGGACTGCTTGATCCTCCCGAGATGGTGCCCTATTCCACTATCGGAATCGCGGATACTCTGGAACCGTGGTTAAGTAACGTACATCCCATTGTCGTCAGGGAAGTGACGCGGAAAACGATTGTCCTGTTAAAAAACGATAAAAATATTCTACCATTGAACCGGAGTCGAATCCGATCCATCGCGGTGATCGGGAGACGTGCCAATGAAGTGCTTCCCGACTGGTACAGCGGCACGCCGCCGTATGCGGTTACTCCTCTCGAAGGCATTTCCGGCAAAGCAGGTGATACAATAATTGTGGAATATTCCGGCGGAGACAGTATCGATACGGCTGTCAAACTGGCGGGGAAATCAGATGTGGCCATTGTCTGTGTCGGTAACCACCCTACAGGTGATTCGGACTGGGCTGAAGTGAAGCTGCCGAGCGACGGCAAGGAAGCTGTCGACCGGAAATCCCTTATCCTCGAACAGGAAGAATTGATCCGGGCAGTTTATGCGGCCAATCACAATACCGTGGTTGTGCTGATCAGCAGTTTTCCTTTCGCTATCAACTGGACACAGGAACATGTCCCGGCCATTATTCATATGACCCACAGCAGTCAGGAACTGGGAACCGCACTGGCCGACGTTCTTTTCGGTGATCACAATCCAGCCGGAAGGCTGGTTCAGACCTGGCCGAAATCGATGGATCAGCTTCCGGATATGATGGATTATAATATCCGGGACGGCCGGACCTATATGTATTTCAAGGGCAAACCGCTTTATCCATTCGGATACGGGCTCAGTTACACGAATTTTAAATACTCTCATTTGAGTGTCAGTGCTGACCAGTTGAAAAAGGATGGCAGTATCATCGTCGGTGTGGATGTGACCAATGCCGGTGATTTGGCCGGTGAGGAAGTGGTCCAGCTCTATATCAAACATCTCGGTTCCGAAGTCCCGAGGCCTCTGAAAGAACTGCGGGGGTTTGAGCGGGTATCGATTCAGCCGGGACAAACACGGCTGGTGGAAATTCCCCTGAACGCGGAAAGTCTGGCCTATTGGGATGCGGACAAGCACAGTTTTGTTGTCGAAGAGGGAAGAATTCAACTGCTGGTCGGTTCTTCTTCAGAGGATATTCGTTTGAAAAAAAATATTGAAGTGGTTCCTTAGTGCTTGATCTGTTTTGACTGTAAAGTGTTTTTGAAAAAGGAGGACTATTTCAGATGGGAATAAGATTGTTTGCCAATCATTGCGTATTTTTTATAATGTTTGTTTTAATGGTTACTTTTTCTATGGCATCCCGTGCCGGTGATCAAAACCGGCCTCATCTTCGAAAACAGGGAAACGCCACGCAGCTGATTGTGGACGGAAAACCGTTTTTAATTCTAGGAGGAGAGTTGGGGAATTCCAGTGCTTCTGATTTGAAGACCATGCAGCCGATCTGGCCGAAACTGGTGAAGATGCATCTGAATACCGTACTGGTACCTGTTTACTGGGAATTGATAGAGCCTGAGGAAGGGGTGTTCGATTTCGCTCTTGTGGACAGTATTATCCATAGTGCCAGGGAGAATAAATTACGATTAGTATTGTTGTGGTTTGGAAGCTGGAAAAACAGCATGTCTTGTTATGCACCGGCTTGGGTTAAGACAGATCAGGAACGGTTTCCACGCTCTGAAGATAAAGACGGCAGGGGGATGGAGATTCTCTCCGTATTCAGCGAGGAAAATTGCACGACAGATGCAAATGCTTTCGGAACACTCATGCGTCATATAAGAGAGGTCGATGATCAGGATCACACCGTGATTATGATTCAGGTTGAAAATGAAATCGGCATGATCCCCGAAGCGCGTGACCGCAGCGCTGCAGCCGATGATCTCTATCGTCGAGCTGTACCGGAAGCATTGATGGAGTATCTGCAGAAACACAGAACCAGTTTGATTCCCGAATTCCGTCAGGTATGGCAGAAGGCCGGGTTCAAATTGTCCGGAACCTGGGAGGATGTGTTTGGTAAAGGTGCTGGAACCGAAGAAATCTTCATGGCGTGGTACTTTGCCCGTTACGTCAACCGGATTGCAGAAGCCGGGAAAGCCGAGTATCCTCTACCGATGTTTGCCAATGCGGCACTGATCCGGCCGGGTTATAAACCCGGCCAGTATCCGAGCGCGGGTCCGCTGCCCCATCTCATGGATGTTTGGCGGGCCGGTGGACCGATGATCGATTTTTATTCTCCGGATATCTATTTCCCAAACTTTGCCGAATGGTGCGGAAAGTATCACCGTTCCGGGAATCCGCTGTTTATCCCCGAGGCCAGAGGGGATGCTGATGCAGCCGCAAATGTCTTTTATGCAATGGGCCAGCACGATGGGCTGGGATTTTCACCCTTTTCCATTGAATCAACCAATGATCCCCAAAACGATCCAATCACCCAAAGCTATGACATCCTTTCACAACTCGCACCTTTGATACTTGATAATCAGGGAAAGGCATTGATGGCAGGAGTTCTGGTTGATGAGGAAAATCAAACACAGAAAATCACATTGGGTAACTATGTCCTGAATGTATCCCACGATTATACCTCAAAATGGACCTATCGATCCTCCGATTCAGACCAATGGCCCCGGAGAGGCTGTATGATTATTTCTATGGGTCCTGATGAGTATGTGATTGCCGGCAAAGGTGTCATTGTGACCTTCTCACCCAATACAGCGGGAGACACGATAGCTGGTATTGCTCGCATTGATGAAGGTTCATTTGTGGATGGTCAATGGATAGCCGGCCGGCGGATGAACGGTGATCAAAGCCATCAGGGCAGGCATTTGCAATTGCCCAATCACAAGTTCGATATACAGCGTGTCAAACTGTACCAATACAAATAAGAGATTGAGTTCAATATTCAGTTAAAAAGGGCAAATTTGTATTTGCCCTTTTCATTATCAAGAAAAACAATTGATCCCAGTTAATATCAGCTGATAATTCCTTTGATATACTCTCTGGTCATTTCTTTTTTAGGGTTTTCAAAAATTTCCTCGGCGGGTCCGTATTCGATCAACTCTCCGAGGTAGAGAAAAATCAGATAATCGGCCAGTCGTTTCGCCTGCCTCAAAATGTGTGTGACGATGACAATCGTATACTGATTTTTAAGCTCCAGAAATCTCTGTTCGATACGCTGACTGGAATTCGGATCCAGTGCAGAGGTCGGTTCGTCTCCCAATATAATTTCAGGTTCCACAGCCAGTCCCCTTGCCAGACAGAGCCGCTGCTGCTGACCAATGGAGAGTTTGGAAGCGGGTTCATGCAACCTGTCTTTCACTTCGCTCCATAAACTCGATAATTTGAGATAACGCTCGACAAGTTCATCCAGTTTTGTTTTATTTTTGATTCCATGGATTCTGGGTCCATAGGCGATATTGTCGTAGATCGACATGGGAAGAGGATAGGGCCTTTGTGAGAGCAGCCCCATTTTTTTCCGAATCGATGTTACGTCCACCTTCTGGTCATAAATGTCTTCGCCGTGAACAAGGACTTTGCCGGTCACTTTTGTTCCGTCGATCGGATCGATCAAACGGTTAAAGGATTTCAGGAGCGTTGTCTTTCCGCAACCCGAAGGACCGATAATGGCTGTGATTTTCTTTTCGGGAATGTCCACCGAGATATTTTTCAGCGCCGCATCTTTCCCGTAGTGGACGCTGAGCTGGTCGGTTCTAATGTGAGTCCTGAAATCCATATTTATCTCCAAATCATTCATACTACGTTTATTTAATCACATGTTTGGTAAAACGCTTCGTCAGAATTCTTGAGGCAATACAGATGATTAAAATGATCATTGTCAATATCAGTGCCGAAGCGTATGCCCGTTCCTGGACTTCGGGGAAAGGGGTCCCCAGCTGAAAGAAAATGGCCAGCGGCAGCGTCGCGGCGGGACGGAACAGGGAGTATGGAATGTAATCCGTGAATCCCGCGGTAAAGATAACAGAAGCCGCATCTCCAATCCCGCGGCCAAAAGCGATTAAAACAGCGGTCAGTATGCCGGGAAGCGCCTGTTTGACGACCACCTTGAAAGCGGTTTCCAGTCTGGTTGCTCCAAGCGCATACGATGCTTCCAGCAATTCAGCGGGGACCATCCGCACGACCTCGTCCATAGACCGACTCATCACGGGAAGGACAAGAAACGAAACGGCAATGATGCCGCCAAGAAGCGAAGCACGAAGTCCGAGCGTCAGCATGATTGTGAAACCGAATGCGCCGTAAACGATGGAGGGAACGCCCCACATGACATCGAATGAAAATCGGGTAAATGTCAGGAAGAACGAGTTCCTTTTTGCATATACGTTCATGTACAAAACAATGGGCAGACTGATAAAGATAGTCAGAAAAGTGGCTCCGCCCGCGAGATAAAGTGAACCGAGTATTGCGTTGAGAATGCCGCCTTCCTTGCCAAGATAGAATCCGCCTTTGGGCGTCTGGGTGATCATGCTCAGATTCATTGCCGGCAGCCCCTTGATCACGACAGTCGCAACAATGAGAATGAGGATGGACAGGATGGTTAGTGTCGCGATAATCATGAGACATTTGAAAATACTCTCCTCGATTTTTCTTCTATCCATCAGCGGGTTTTCCTTTCGACACGAATCAATATAAATCTGGATAAAATATTGAAAATCAGAACAATCACCAATAATATCAGAGAGGCGAGCAGAAGCGCCGAATCGTATAAAGGAACTGAAAGCATTTCACCGTAGTTGTTTGCGATTAAAGCAGGAAGGGGATAGGATGGATCGAAAACGGATGAAGGCAGCCTGGCCACATTGCCTGCAACCATCAGTACCGCCATGGTTTCTCCAAATGCCCGGGAGAAACCCAGAACAATTGCGGCGATCACTCCCGGCATGGCTTTGCGCAGAACCACGTGTTTAATCGTCTGCCATTTGGTGGCACCCAGGGCCAGTGAAGCTTCTCTTACTTCGTAGGGAACGGTTTTCAACACCTCGACGGTCACGTGAATAATTACCGGGAAAATCATAATAGCGAGCACAATCCCTCCGGCAAGGACGCTGTACCCGGTTGAAAACACGCCGAATGAAGGAGCCAGAACATTTTTTATAAAGGGCACAATCACGAGTATGCCCCAGATTCCATAGATGACAGAGGGAATGCCTGCAAGCAGGTCGATCAAAGGTGAGGCCAGGTCCCTGATTTTGGAAGGGGCGTATTCGGATAAGAAAACTGCTGATAAAAGACACAGCGGGACGGCGATGAAAACAGCCACACCGGTGACCCACAGCGTTCCCATGATGAATGGCAGAAAACCGAATTCTCCTTTTAAAGGATGCCAGGAAGTGGAAAAGAGGAGTTCGGAGAGCGGTTTCACTTCGAGAATGGGCCGGGATCTTTGAAACAGACCAAAAATCATCAGAAAAAGAATGAGGCAGGAAAAGAAGGTCAGGCCGAACATCCATTTCCCGGCAAGCCGGTCTTTTATCGATCTGAAATTACTCATTTAGGATGATCCGTTTTTCATTATCGATTGAACATCGATAGTTATTTGAGTTCAAGTTTATCCAGGCCTTCCTGAAGTTTCTTTTCGGTAAGATTGATGTAACCGGATTCGGACACGTATTTCTGGCCGTCCGTTAAAACCCATTTAATAAATATCAGAACTACTTTGTTAACAGGTCTGCCGTGGGACACGAAGTGCAGGTTTCTGGCAGGCGGGGAAGGATATTTCTCATTGGCAATCGCACGAACGATATCATCTCTGGTTCGATAGAAATTTTCGTCCTCATCGATCTGCCCGTTTTCATTAAGATCGAGGGGTAAAATCCTGATTCCCTTGACCTGTTCTTTTGTTCTGGCATCATAAGCATAGTTGATGTTGTTGAAACCAATACCCAGAATGTCATTTCTAACCGCTTCCGCAAGGCCTGGATCTCCGTACACACCTACATCCATCAGGTCTTCCTGATTGTGTCCCAAATATTCTGCCCAGGTCTGCGCTGCTCCGCATGCATCCGAACGTGTGTAAACATGAATGTTCTGTTCTTTATTCGATCCGGTTATCTGGCTCCATTTTTTTACATCACCCGTAATCCAAATACCAATCAAATCTTGCCGTTTCACGCCTTTTGTCAGAAGGTCATCCAATACTGGATTTTCCGCATTTATTGTCGGGACGACCGCATCCTTGGTTACAGAGACCCACCAGGCGCCTTTATTGATTTCTTCGGGATAAATGTCCCTTGATACCATGCCGATATCCACCACTTCCGCCAGGCAGTCGGCTATTCCCTTTCCCGCACCGCCCGCTCCGATATCGATTTTTACATCCGGGTAGATTTTCTGAAACTCTTCGGCCCATTTTACGGTCATGGGATAGAGCGCCCAGGCGCCGGAGAGCGTGATGGTTCCTGCCACCTTTTCTACATTTTCTTTTGCGAAACAGAGTTTTGTGCCCAAATATAAAATTATCAGAATGATGATTCCGCGCTCGAATCTGTTTTTCATTGTCCGTTCCTCCGTGAAATGATTTTTAGAAACCGACTTGTAACTGAACAGTTAGAGCATCGTTTTTAGAATCGACTTCCTGTTCATTTTTCAATTCATAATTGATCTGGAGTTTCGATTGATCATCAAAATAGATATTGGCTCCGATTGTAAAAACCGTGCCTATATTATCGGGTAGATCGATGTTTGGATCATACGTATCGTATTTTACAATGGCCTGTAATTTTTCAGAGATGATGAAATATCCGCTCTGGATGTACCAGCCTGATTTCTCGACAGAAGCATCTTTGCCCTGTATGTATTCTGACAACAAAGAGAAAGAGGAACAGGAGAACGCAAATTCGGCGCCGATACGATTTCGGCCGTCGGTCTGATCGGGAGTATTGAATAGTGTATAGTGTCCGACATAATAAGATCCACCCACAGAAAGATGTCCAAACGGATGCAAGACGAATCTTCCTGCTGCATCTTTTTCTTCATTCAGATCGGATGTGTTGATCCCGGAGCCGTTAAATATTCCCACCGCATAGTCAATGAGAGTGGTTTTTGCAGTTTTTCCAAAACTGCCGCTCAACTGAAATCCAATGTCTCTGCCGTTCTGGTTTCCAATGACATCTTTCCCTCTCGCTGTCAGAGACTCGACCACTTGCGACCGGTTAATGGTTTCCAGTTTCGAACTGGATGTCAGGTTTTCCTGACTGAATGGAATTTTAAATTGACCGGCGCTGAATTTTGCAGCGCGATGAAGATCAAAAGTCAGTTCCGTATCCAAAAGTTTTGGGTTTGAACCTCCGAATTCTGCCTGCAATTTGTAACCGAGCTGTTTTCCCAGTTTGCCCTTGAGACTCATTCTCGCTCTCCGGATGTCGAAGCCGTCCTTCTTATCCTGCTGGAATTGATAACGCACCTGGGTGTATCCGTTAAAATAAATCGGTTTTGAGACAGTAATGAAAAAGGTTTCATTCTTTTGCAGAAAAGTATTCTCATTTTTTTCCACAGCATGCACAGATTGTGAAAATAAAAGAAAACAGATCGAAAGTATTGTGGTCTTAAAAATTAGTTTCATTGCGTTGTCTTTCTGTTTATATTACTGATTATGAGAAATTATTCTTTTCAGAACGTAAATTAAATATACATTAAGCAATATCAATGCCATAGATTTGCTATTTTAAAGCATCAATAAAATCAAATAGTTAATGATAATTCTGTTGACTTTTAGAAAAATGACTGTTATATTTGATAGATCAATCTATCTAATATGGCAGGATGCTGTCAAATAAAACAGATGTATTTTGGAAAAATTTAATCAAATATTGCTACAAGTTTGGAGAGAGGCCTGCCGGGATATTCAAATCGAGAAATCCTGTGCGGTTATTTCTTCCATGCTGTTGCAGCACATTCCTCTGGATCAGGTACTTATCCGGGATTTTGAAGATAAAAAGAAAAATCTTGAAACGATTGCAGTGGGTTTTACTAATTCCGCTACGGGCTTGACACAAGCGGTTTCCCATTATACTCCCCGTGAATGGAAAAAAGTTATCGGCTTTTGCAAACAAAAATCAATACTGCACAGGCTGGGGAATAAACCGGATCATGAGAAAATTAATCTAATGATCACAGCTTCTGATAACCGGGATGTCCTGATTGGACCTCTTGAGAAAGAAAATCACCTTTTGGGCGTGCTGATTTTTATGTCTCAGGAAAATGTTTCATTTACCATAACTCATAAGCAAATGATGGAAGTATTGCTCGAACCGTTCTCCATCGCTCTAGAAAATGATTTGAAGATTCGGGAGCTGAATGTTCTCCGTGAAGCAGCTGAAGCGGATAAAAAATCGTTGCTTCAACGTTTGAGCCGGAAAGCATTGGCTGATACGATTGTCGGTAAAGAAAGTGGATTAAAACAGGTGATGGAACGGGTTCATCTGGTTGCGCGTTCCGATGTTCCTGTGGTTATCTTTGGGGAAACCGGAACAGGGAAAGAACTGGTGGCGCGTGAGATTCATCGGCTTTCTCCGCGTTCAGAAGGCCCTTTTATTCGTGTGAACTGCGGATCGATTCCGTCTGAATTGATCGACTCGCAATTGTTCGGGCATGAGAAAGGGGCTTTTACGGGAGCAGTATCGACCCACAAGGGATGGTTTGAGCGGGCCAACGGCGGGACACTTTTTTTGGATGAGATCGGTGAGCTGCCGCTGGCAGGGCAGGTTCGGCTGCTCCGGATCATTCAGGACGGGTGGCTCGAACGCGTCGGCGGGAAACAACCCATTTATGTGGATGTGCGGCTCGTCATTGCCACACATCGCGATCTGGTTGAGATGGTGAAGATTGGGCAGTTCCGTGAAGATTTATGGTACCGCCTTTCTGTTTTTCCAATACTGCTCCCTTCGCTCAGAGACCGCATTGAAGATATGAAGATGCTGGCAAAACATTTTGCCGAACGTGCGGCCATTCGCTTCAGTCTTCCGCTTCAGCTGCCGGATCAAAATGATATCGAATTGTTGAGTTCCTATTCCTGGCCGGGAAATATCCGGGAGTTGGGCAGCGTGATCGATCGTGCAGCCATACTCGGTAATGGACAGGGATTAAAGATTGCTCCGGCGCTGGGGTGGACACGGGACGGTGCATTCCCGGCACATCCTTTAGGCGATTTGCCTCAAAACAATCGGACAGAAATTTTTTCGTCTCTGGATCTTACAGTGAAAAATCATATCGAGAAGGCTTTGATGCGCACTAAAGGACGTGTCGAGGGACCAGGTGGAGCGGCGCAACTGTTGAATGTCAATTCGAATACGCTGCGGGCACGTATGAGAAAGCTGCAAATCGATTGGACGAAATTTCGCGAATTCGTATAATCACCATTTAACAATGATGTTGTTGTAACGATTTTAAGGACAATGTGATAACAATTTAAAACGAAAAAAGGGAATCCCGATTCATGCAAAATAAAACGCAAAGTTACAAATTTATCGAGAACAAGATCGTGATTTATACGGAACACAAACTCTGTGATTCACCGGAAGAGCTGCTGACAAGTCCGCTGTTTCAGTCATTTTTGTCAAAGACCGTGGACTGTCTGTCTGACAAGAATTCTGTTTTACTGGATATTTTCCCGGATAAAAAAAATATTCAAAAAGAGGATGTAAAGATTTTAAAGGAAGTTATAATTTATCTGACAAAAATCAAAAGAGAAGAAGTTATAAAGCTTATCGATGGAGCCGGGCGTTTTTTAAAAAACGCAGGGTTGTTTAATGATTTCGTTGAATTTATGTACAACTACTGGCGAAGTTACGATCGTTTCATTATCTGTTCTTCCCTGGATTCTGAACTGGAGAAACGTCCGTACCGGATTTTTAACGATACCATCGAATCGTTGACACATCTTGTCCGCAGGACCTATCGGGATGTTCAGGAAAGTATCACCGGCCAGCACCCGGTGGTGTACCGTCAGGTTCGGGCAGGCGCCGAAATCGCGGCGATCGCTTCATCCCGATATAAACCGCCTTTTGGAAAATTGTACGGTCAGCTGGACGGGATTCCTCTTGTTCATCAAATCCTGCTGAATCCGCCTCTTATTCTAAATCCGCCTATGAACAAACGTACAGGAAGTTTTATTCGCATCGAAACCAATCCCATGGATGTTATCAATCTTCAAAAAGATGAGTGGATCTGTTATCCGGCCAAAGTAGGGGATTTGTTGATTCTAATCTATTTTCATCAGAAATTTTTTGAAATCGGATTTTCACTCTGCAATTTATTCGAACTGGCCGGCGAAGACGATCTGAAGAACCAACCCGACGGGATTTATCTATATGGAGTACCAGGAAAGTGTCTTGATCTTCTGGCCGAATTCCCAACGGTTTTTTATGAAGATGAGAAAAATCAGGTGCTGGTTGCTGCGGTGCCGAATCGGGATGAATTCGGTTATTTCGGATATCTGAAAAAAATGGTTTTAACACTGCATAATATTAAAATCATGAAGCGAAATGAACTCCCGTTTCACGGCGCTTTTGTCCGTGTAACAACCCATTCGAATCCGCCTGCAAATATATTGATTATGGGAGATACCGGGGCCGGTAAATCGGAGACTTTGGAGGCATTGAGAACTTCAGGAGATTCCGAGATTCAGGAGATAACTATTGTTTCGGATGACATGGGATCGGTACGAATTGACGAAAATGGAAGTGTCAAGGGATACGGGACGGAAATCGGGGCATTCGTTCGTTTGGACGATCTGCAGCCGGGATATGCTTTCGGGCAGATTGACAGGGTGATTATCATGAATCCCAGCCAGGTCAATGCGCGGGCCATTCTGCCGATTTCTTCTTTCGAAGAGATTATGCGGGGATATTCCGTCGACTTTATTCTGTATGCCAATAATTATGAAGAGATAGACTCGGATCATCTGGTGATAGAAAGATTTTCAACGCCGGATGAAGCGCTCCGGGTTTTCCGTGAGGGGACCGTGATGAGTAAGGGTACAACTGCTTCGACAGGGATTGTTCACTCTTATTTTGCAAATATATTTGGTCCTCCCCAGTATAAAGCGTTGCACGAGGATATTGCTCAAAAATATTTTAAAGCGTTTTTTAATAATCGGATTTTTGTAGGTCAGATTCGGACCCGGCTGGGGATCAAAGGTTGTGAAACATCGGGACCTGAAGTTGCGGCCAAGGAATTGTTAAAACTTATTTCAGGAAAAGCATTTCCCTGCAAGCAAATTTAAGATATCCAATAATAGAGATATTGCATAAATAAATCCGATTGTTAATTTAGTATCAGTACATTGTATCAGCAAAGAATTGGTTTGTCCATAAAACTATCGAAAGGCGGAAATGATGAATTATCTGGATGAATCACACATTTTGCTTTTCCTGGTACAGTTATTTGTGCTTCTGTTGCTCACCCGCGGTCTGGGTGAGCTGTTCAGCAGATGGAAGCAGCCCCGCTTGACCGCTGAACTGTTGGTTGGAATTATTCTGGGTCCGACGATTATGGGGCGTTTTGTTCCTGCCTTGCATCGGGCCCTTTTTCCGCCCGACTTGCTTCAACAGAATATGATAGAGACGGTTGCCTGGTTTGGTGTCCTTTTTCTCCTGCTTGATACGGGCATGGAAATGGACTTTTCCGTTGCATGGAGACAGCGTGGTCCCGCACTGACAATCGCTTTCTCGGATATCGTCATCCCGGTTGTCATTGCGTTCATTCCTTGTTTATTTTTGCCTCAAAAATATCTGATCGACCCGAATCAACGCATTATTTTCTCGCTTTTTATTGCTACAGTCATGACCATCAGTGCCATGCCAGTATCTGCACGTATATTGCACGATCTGAATATATTAAAAGCCGATGTGGGTTTTCTCATTATGTCCGCTCTGGCAGTGAATGATATTTGCGGATGGGTTCTTTTTACGATCGTACTCAGTCTTTTTACTCAGGGAGCATTCAATTTAAGTGCTACTTTAAAGGTATTTTTAATTACGGTTGGTTTTGCTGCTCTTGCACTTTCAGTCGGGCGCAGTCTATCCACAAAAGTGCTTAACAGATTACAGAGATTTCGTTTTCCGGAACCTGCAACTTCTTTAACCTATGCCTGTCTTATCGGATTGTTATTCGGAGCGATTACCCAGAAGATTGGCGTCCACGCTTTATTCGGATTTTTTATTGCCGGTGTAGTCGTAGGCGAGGCTAAAACCCTCACACAGGAAACGCGCACCACCATTTCCCAGATGGTTCATTCCATTTTTGTTCCTCTTTTCTTTGCAAATATTGGTCTTAAGATCGACTTTGCAGTCTCTTTTGATCCTTTTATCATTCTTTTTATTAGTATTATCGGTATTACGGGACGTTATCTTGGTGCTTGGATCGGTGTTCGTTTGACTCGAACGCCGCAGATCAATCGAAATGTGATTTCCATCTCACATATTCCGGGAGGCATGATGGAAATCGTTGTCGCCGTGCTTGCCCTTGAAAGCGGATTGATTAATACGACAATTTTTATTGCGATTGTATTCAGTGCTGTAATATCATCCATCATTGTGGGGCCATGGATGAAATATGCCATTAGCCGGAAAAAAACGATAGGTGTGATTCATTATCTGAGCAAGGAAAAAATCATTCCATCCATGAAAGCGGCGAATCGTGACGAAGCGGTCAGTGAACTGGTGGCTCTTGCATGTCCCGATTTTACAAATTCGGCACGCGACAATATGATCGAACAAACATTGATCCGCGAACGTGAGTTTAGCACGAGTATTGGTGAAGCGGTTGCAGTACCCCATATTCGTATGGATAGTGTGAGAAAGCCAATCATTGTTTTTGGACGTTCAATGTCCGGTCTCGAATGGGATGCTTCTGACGGTAAAGCCGCACGCTACATTTTTTTCCTGGTGACGCCTGCCGGTGTGGGAGATGTGCATCTTCAGCTGCTTGCCGATATTGCCCGTGTGATGAGGGAACCGGAAAATCGTAAAATGATTGACAGGGTGGATGATCCATTTCATTTATGGGAAATATTGAAAACATGTTTTAAAAAAACATAATCGCAATCAAAGGATTATCTTAATATCGACAAAATGGAACGCATATGCGATCTGCGATTTGTCCATTCAATAAACAGATCATTTAATTTTTTGGCTTGTAAAAAATATTCTGTTTTATCAACTAAAATACCAAGTCGCTTCATAGACCTTGACAAACTATGTTATATTATGTAAATTAGCGTACGTAAAAATTGAGGATTGGATATTCAATCTAAATGATTTTTATCTATATCTAATTTTGCGCCCATAGCTCAACTGGCAGAGCATCTGACTCTTAATCAGGAGGTTCCAGGTTCGATTCCTGGTGGGCGTACGAAAAAAGTAAAAAGCGAACTGGTCATTTCAATAACAGATCTTTTCTATTCAATGATACTGTTAATAACTGTGTTAAATCCCACAATTGAATATATATAAAATACTAAATCAATAACTAAATATATTGCGCTTTTTCAGGGTGTAGAAGATTTACCATTTTTTTGATATGATATCAAATTGCAATGCTCATGTTCCATATAATCTAAAGTGAATTGAAAAAGGGGAGCAAATGAAGCCATTTTCAAAGCTCAATATTGTATCGATCTTATGCTTTATATTTTTGTTCATCCATTGTGGAAAAAAATCTACTGAACCAGAGGAAATGAAATTAATTAGTATTGAGATTTTACCTATCACAGTTACATTATCAAATGGTCAGACTCAGCAGTTTCTTTGTAATGGTTATTATTCTGATGAGAGTTCTAAGAGAGTGGAGAATAACATCACTTGGTCGCTATTTCCTGGAACATCGGGTTACATAGATGAAACGGGACTTTTTACTGCCTATAATAAAACCGGTGCTGAGACCATAACGGCAATATATTTGGACAAACAAACTCAGGCTGTTGTTATTGTTCAATCTTCTGAGTATGAATCACCCACTGCTTCATTTGAAGTAATCCCGTCACAAGGTACATTGGATACAGTATTTTCATTTGATGCGTCTGCTTGCACGGATGATAAAGATTCAGTATCTGTTCTTCAAATTAGATGGGATTGGGAAAATGATGGAACATGGGACACGAACTACTCAATTGTCAAGAACGTAACGTATCAGTATTCGACAGAAGGGATAAAAACTATTAAGATGGAGGTTAAGGATACGGATGGTTTCACAGATTTAACAACAAAACAGCTGTCTGTGACAGCTGAATCAGAGAATACGGCAGGTACTCTTACTGATATTGATGGTAATATTTATTTAACAATTAAAATCGGAAATCAATGGTGGATGGCAGACAATCTTAAAGTCAGGCATTATCGTAATGGTGATGTTATCGCTCATATAACCAATGGAGAACAATGGGGCGATTTGGAAGTAGGCGCTTACTGTTATTATGATAATGATGTCAACTATCATGCCGTGTACGGCTGTCTCTACAACTGGTATGTAGTGAACGATAGTCGAAATATTGCGCCTGAAGGCTGGCATGTACCCACGGACGAAGAATGGAAAGAATTGGAAATATACTTGGGTATGAGTCAAACAGAGGTAGATGGAAGTATGTGGCGCGGTACTGATGAAGGAGGTAAACTAAAAGAAAATAGTACAGTTCATTGGCAAAGCCCTAATTTAGGTGCAACCAATGAGAGTTGTTTTTCTGCACTTCCTAGTGGTTATCGTGGCGATTACACTGGCCTGTACTACGATCTGGGTAGGTATACTGCCTTTTGGTCCTTTACAGGAGGCGGTACGAATACTGCCTGGTACCGGCGCCTCGATTATGATCATTCAGAAATCCGCAGAAATCTGGTTGGAAAGCAGTTCGGATTTTCTATCCGTCTCGTCAAAGATTGATTATTCGTTTGGGATGGTAGTAATTTAAGTGTTATGCACAAGTAGTATAAAACCCAACTGTCGAAGTTGGGTTTCATATTGTAACTTTTTCTAAATTTATTTTTTTGCAGGTTCATTAGCAAATATTTATGAGAGATTTATTATTGATTTTAATATTAAAAAAAGTTATATTTTAAATCTTAAAGAAAGCATGCTAATTTAAATTTAATAAGAAAAAAGAGGATGTATAT
>CAZTZL010000057.1:11998-16438 GCA_964617625.1 uncultured bacterium | reverse complement strand
TTAAACAATATTCAAAATAATGCAACGGGTTTCACGAATGACAATTCCGGATCTAAAGCACAGGCCGGGCCAGTGCCAGACCCGTAACTGACTCGGCCCCTGCGCGAATCAGCGCCTTCGCGCACTGCTGCATGGTCGCTCCGGTTGTCACGATATCATCGATCAGCACAACACGGCGATTCACAATCGCCTTTCCGTTTCGGATCAGGAAAGCATCCTGCACATTATCCTGCCGTTCTTTGGCCGAAAGCAGGGTCTGGGTTTTTGTGTGCTTCTTTCTGATCAACACATTCGTACTGATTTGAATCGGAATGATCTCGGCAATACCGAGGGAAAGAATCTCGCTCTGATTGTATCCCCTTTCTCTCCGGCGCACAGGATGAAGCGGAACCGGAACAATCACGCTTTCGGATAAATCCGGCAACTGTTCCCGGATTCTCTCCCCCATGATCCGGCCGAGATATTTGCCTAATTTTCTGCCCCGCTGGTATTTTACAATATGAATCAATGCCTCGATCTGCGGCGTAAACGTCCAGCAGGCGTGCACTTTGTTAAAATGAATTTTTTCTTTCAGATATTTGAAATGGTTTTCGTTATCGTAGGAAGTCAACCGAAAATCATCGATGAGACTTTTCCGGCATTCGCAACAAACCGGTCCGTCTTCATCAATGGAACGCCTGCAGAGCGAACAAATCGAAGGATAGATAAAATCGAGTACGCCGAAAAATACGGAATTCCAAAAAATACGAAAGGGCCTCTGTCTGCCGGAAGCCCTTTTTATAAGAATTGATTGTGACAATGGAATTTCCCAAAAAAATAATCGGGCTACTTCACCATATATCCGAATCTTTCAACAAATTCATCTTTTGTCATCATTGCTGACTTGGCCATGGCCTCGAGTATCTGTGGATCTTCGAAGTCTTCCTTCTCCAGGCGGACCATGTAATTGCGCGCCACATTGTAGGAATCGCTTTCGATATCGACATATCTCACTTCGGTCTTTTTCGTTTTTGGATCGATCATATCTTCAAACTTCAGGGGATGGAGCTTGCCGTTGTCCACTGTAATCATGGCATTCCCACGGTGTTCCGGTTTATCGCTGAGCAGAAACTGAACCGCATTGAATCCCAGATCTCTTGTATACTCCTGATCGTATGGAATGGGAGCCGCGCACCGAAGCACATAGCCGATGTTGATTTCCACGAGGCGCATTTTCTCCCCGCGTTTGTCAAATCTTTTCTCGATAATATTCTTGATCAATTTTCCAAGCTCCACATCGGCTAACTGAATATGTCCGAAGGAATCCCGTTCCACGGACCCCTGAATTCTTTCAAGTTGTTCGGGATCGAGTCTTTCGCTCACGCCCTCTGCGATAACGAGAACCCCGTGGTTTCTTCCCAGAGCACGACGTTTGTGAATCGAAGTTTCCAGAATATCAACCACTTTTTCTATATCAATATACTTTTCATTCCTAAACTCTTCAGAAATAATACAGAGCGTGGCTCCCGCCGACTTGGCAATCCCGAGCGCCAGATGGCCGGCGTGCCGTCCCATCGCAACAACTATGTACCAGCGGTCTGTTGTTTTGGAATCTTCCATGAGATTTTTCACAAGGACGGAACCCAGATCCCGTGCGGTCTGATAACCGAAAGTGGGTAAGTTATGTGGCAGTGGCAGGTCATTGTCAATGGTTTTGGGAACGTGGGCAAATTTAATTTCGCCGCCGGCGGCTTTGGCAATCTCACTGGCGCCGTAGGCCGTATCATCTCCCCCAGTCGTCACCATGTATTTGATTCCGAGTTTCCGCAGCATTTTCACGGCATTTTCTACACCGCCCTCTGTCTTCGCCGGATTGGTTCGGGACGTCCGCAGGATGGAACCTCCTTCGAAATGAATTCGGGACACATCCGCAATACGAAGCTCTTTCACATGCTTCATCAATTCTTCTTCATCGCCTTTCACGAGCCATTTGTATCCGTCCAAAATACCGTAGACTTTCATTTTATTGCGGCATGCTTCGATCGTTACAGCAGAAATAACTCCGTTTAACCCCGGTGCAGGCCCTCCACCCACCAGAATACCAAGCGCTCCTCTATCTTTCGTATCGACTTCCTGCGTCATCTACAATCTCCATTCTTTAATTATTATTGATATTCACACAAATTTTAATCGACAAAAAATAGCAAAAAAGGAATAAAATGTCAACACAAATCCGTGGGCATTTTATTCCTTTTAAAAATTTGATTATGGATAACTTCGAAAACTGAACCGATCAATCCAAACCAAAACCCATCTCAAATCCGAACACATACCCTTTGCTGGTAGCGGGGAAAAGAAATCCCCGGCTCAGCATGCCGAAATCCAGCACAAAATTCCCCGGACAAAGCCCGAAACCGAATGATGTTCCCAAACCGATTTCACCGCCAAGGGTCACGCCCGCCCGAAGCGGAAGCCATTTGATGCCTTTCCATTCCGTGCCGAATGAAAACTGGGGTTTGGTAGTCGCCCATACCCCTTTTTTAAATCCCTGAATATAGTCCGCAGTCAGCAGAACCGGTCCTTCCTGATAGGCGCATCCCAATCTTAAAACCGCGGGCAGTTTTTCGGAAAACGAGGCCGTCTTCACAGACCAGCTTGAATCCGAGAGCGCGTCATCCGTATTTTCAATGGTAATCGAATCTCCCTCGAAGATGCCATAAGCTTTATCCACATCGTTCGTCCACGGAATGGATCCCAGAATATTTCCGAGTGCACAACTGACTGTCCATCCTTCATCAAACTGGGCGGCTGCACCGATGTCCGCTCCCCAACCCATTTTGCCCATTGCGGTGGTGAGCTCGTAATTGCCGTTCATATCAAATCCGTAATCTGCTGTCTTCAATGAAAACCGGGCATAATCGACATTGGAATAGAATCCTCCATAGTAAAAATGAACCGTCCCTCCCAAAGCGAAACGATCCGCAAAATTCGTCGGAACCAATCCACCGTAAGAAAAACTCAGCATTCCGATCCCGAGGCCACGGCCATCCATATCGCTGAAATCGTAAGTCTGGTTGATTTCGTTGCCCTGAAGAGGCAGTTCGAGAACCGTCTTATCAATCTGAACATAACTTTGCACACTGGCACCCATAGACAAAGCAAAATTCCCCGCCGAAAAAGAAAACGCGCGCACCGTGGCACCAATATTCAGAGTCACACCATCATCAGGAATGAGGCCTAAAATCTCAAGGACATCCTCCGGCGTCCAGTAGATTTCGTTATTCTCATCGCCGCCGGTGAAATATTTATCGTAAAAACTTTTTGAGAACGTATTGTTTTCCACGCCTGCCGTTAGAGAAATCAGACTCAACGAAAAACCCGGATTATCCGGCAATCCCAGATTCGCGGGATTCCACAAAGGAGCATGCACACCTCTTGCCAGTGCGGTGTAGGCATTCGCCATTCCCAGACTTCTCGCAGTCATTTGTCCGAATCCGGCAGCAGGAATCAACAAACAGACAAACAGGGAGAAAACGATTCGGCAGACTCTTTGGACAAAGGCGCTGTCAAGATTGATCACTCCTTTTATACTCATTCGCCGCCTCCTTCCTCTTCATTCTCCGGAATTTTTGTCAATGCCTGAACTGATCCGTACGCCTTGATGCGGATATAATCCGACGGCATCACTTTGACCTGCTTCCCCTGAGTACCGTTGAAAACAATTTTGATTCCCATGTAGATCTCTTCTTCTTCAAAATAGCCAGTGTCTCTTCCCTCGGTCAACACCTGATTCCACTGGCTGATTCCCGGTTCGCCGACGGCCCAGATTGTTTCACCGCCGGAAATCTCGGAAACGACAAGCTCCGGCTCGGCCAGTTCGAGCGGCCCGATGGTCAACAGATTGCTCCGGCTCTGCTGATACAATGTGCTGTCGCCCACTGTTTTTGAAAAGATGAGGCTTACCTCTGCACTCAATGGAGTGTGGTTCTCGATTTCCGTGACAATGGAAAGCTCTTTGAGATTGTCGCGAACCACATCCCGTATACTCTTGCCGATGTTGACCGTATCCACCTCGCCTTGATTGGTTCTGGATTCGATCTCGACGATCAAAGGAGCACTGAAAACCACTGTTCCTGTTACAAAATCATCTTCGCGAATTTCAACCGGATTGCTGCCCGGAACATATCCTTTTCCGACTTTGATCGTTCCCGAGTATCGGACAAAATTGGGTAAAATATTGATAAAATCCGTCACACTGGTATCAATCGTTGTTTCGCCGACCTCCCCGGGACCCGGTGAAGCATTGATGTCATTATTGATATGAAGAACGGCTTGCACTGAATTATCATTGGTTCCTTCGATCCATAAATTCATTGAGCCCGGCGCCTGAATTCCGTTCATCAGTTTCAACTGCATATCTGCGGAAGCAATTTTCAATCCCTGGATTTCTTCAGGAATGGT
>CAZTZL010000057.1:8651-11898 GCA_964617625.1 uncultured bacterium | reverse complement strand
AACGCTTCCCTTTTTAATTTCCCCTCTTTCGATGATCATTGAATCCGGCGTGGCAACCGAATCAGGAATACTTCCAAGTGGATATGTTTTATCGATCGTGATACTATTAACGCTCAAATATTCACCCACCAGCATCGTATCGATTTCCTGTTCAAATGTAAAAAGGATTTCCTGCGCTGCCGAATCCAGGGTGAGTTCATCCGTATCGTCAATGAATTCTTCCATCGAAAAAACACGATTAATCAAAGGAACTTCAAGCTGAACCTGCCAGACAGGTTTGCTCGGGGACTGAAAAGTGCACCGGCTCTGGAACAAAATACCAGTTAAGATGACGACCATACTGAAAAACAAGAGAGATGGAAGATGCTTTTTGAAAAACCTCATAAATCCTCCGAAATAGACAAAAAACAGATTATAAATCATTCATTTTATTGCAAGTACCATGCCATTGAATAAAATAGCCGGGATCTTCAATTCTCCGGCTATCATACAAAGTTTGTTTTTAATTATGGAATGGTATTCTATCCCAGCAGTATACTATTACTCTTCACCCATGTGCGGATATTCAAAAGACTTAGGCGGAAGAAAATTTTCCTTGATTGTTCTCGGAGAAACCCAGCGCTGAAGATTGATGATACTGCCGGCCTTGTCATTCGTCCCGGAGGCCCTCGCTCCGCCAAAAGGCTGCTGGCCGACAACTGCCCCTGTGGGCTTGTCATTGATATAAAAATTACCGGCCGCGTTGCGTAAAATATTTGTCGCAAGAAGAATGGCCGAACGGTCTTTTGCGAAAATCGATCCTGTCAGTGCGTAAGGGGAAGTTGCATCGCAGAGATGCAGTGTCTTCTCATATTCCTTGTCCGGATAGACATAAATGGTAAGCACCGGACCGAAGATTTCTTCCTGCATGGTTTTAAATTTCGGATCGGACACCTCGATAATCGTCGGCTCGATAAAGTACCCCTTTGAATCATCATAATTTCCGCCGCAAAGCAGCCGGGCCTCGGAAGCTTTCCTGGCAAAATCAATATAACCGGAAATTGTGCGAAACGCCGAGCTGTCAATGACCGCGCACATAAAGTTGGTAAAATCTTCCGGGCTGCCCATTTTGATCTGATTCACCATTTCGAGAACACGCTTCTTCAATTTGGGCCAGACGGATTTGGGAATATACACACGGGAAACCGCAGAACATTTCTGGCCCTGAAATCCGAAAGCGCCCCGGACCATTGCCGTGGCTGTTTCATCGATATCGGCGGACGGATGCATAAAAATAAAATCCTTGCCGCCGGTTTCACCGACAATTCTCGGATATGTTTTGTAATTGGCAATGTTTGCGCCGATTGTTTTCCATATTCCCTGAAACACAGCTGTGGACCCCGTAAAATGTATACCGGAAAGGTATGGGCTGGCCATGACCGGATTTCCAACCGAACCGCCCGGTCCGGGCACCATATTGATCACACCGTCCGGCAATCCGGCGGCCTGAAGAAGTTTCATAATATGATAGGCAACATACACTGTGGATGAAGCCGGCTTCCATAAAACCACATTGCCCATGATTGCAGGTGACGTTGGCAAATTGCCGGCAATCGAGGCAAAGTTGAAAGGTGTGATGGCAAATACAAAACCTTCGAGAGGCCGATATTCCATGACATTCCAGTTTGCTTTGGAGGAATCCGGCTGCTGTTTATAAATTTCCTGGGCATAGTAGGGATTAAACCGGTAAAAATCGATTAATTCACAGGCTGAATCGATCTCCGCCTGATAGGCGGTTTTGCTGGCATTGAGCATATTCGCCGCATTCACAAGAGCTCGCCACGGGCCGGCCAATAAATCAGCGGCTTTAAGGAAAATCGAAAATCGGGCTTCCCAGCTCATTTCCGCCCATATTTTCCTGGCCTGTAAAGCGGCATCAATCGCCATTTGAACTTCTTTTTCGCCGGCTTTATGATACCGGCCCAGAATATGATTGTGATCGTGCGGACACCGGCAATCGGCGAGATCGCCCGTTTTTATTTCCTTTCCGCCAATGAGAATAGGAATCTCGATTTGATAATTCTTCATCTGGGCAAGTTTGGATTTTAATTCCTTTTTCTCCGGACTTCCCGGTTTGTAAGATAACATGGGTTCATTGATCGGTTTTGTAATTTTAAACGTGCTATTTATCATAACACAACTCCTTTGTACGGTATCACTATTTATATAATGGTTTGAATATTTTTGTTTTCTATACATGAGTGTCTGGCTAAAATCATTCAATCACCTTAAGTAATTGCAAGTATTTTATATTGTGCTCAAGCAATATTCCGGAGTTGTATCAAAAGTCTATTTTATGTCGTTGCGAGAAGCAGAGCGACGTGGTAATCTCATAGTTTACGCTCAAAATTAATTGGATTGCTTCGCAAAAAGATGCTCGCAAAAACATTTTCTACCGCGGCATTCGAAAAATCTCCGTCTCGGGAAATGACGGTGAGTTCACGTCCGTTCCCATCTTTGCGGGAACGGGAAGGAATTGCTGTCTGAATCCCGTTTCAATAATTTATAAATACAATCAACAAAACGGGAAAAGTTCAATTCCTTCAATGAACGAACCGGCATTTTCAGGAGATTTTTCGTTAGCCGCAAGTTTTTTGAGCCACTTTTTTTAAAAAAAGTGGCATATAAAAATAATAATGAACGATGGTGTTTTTATTTTCACATCACGTCTTATCAAAGCTTTAATGACGTTTTATATTTTCTTAATTGGAGACCAATGATAAATAATAAAATCTTACTTCAATCGTCTCCTCTGTGGTAGACTACTTTTCCCCCTAAAATCGTATAAACAACTTCAGTTTCCAATATTTCTTTGGCCGGGATTTCCAGTAGATCCCTGTTCAAAATAATGATATCTGCCAGCTTTCCGGATTCAAGCGATCCTTTTTCATGATCCATAAATTCCGCGTATGCCGATCCCAAAGTATATGCCTCAACGGCTTCTTCAATCGTCATCCTTTCCTCTGCAAACCACCCTCCCGGTGGATAACCTGTCGTATCCTGCCGGGTCACAGCCATATAGAGGCTCAGCATCGGATCCATGGGCATGAAAGGACAATCCGTGCCAAAAGCAAGAATGACTCCGGAATTCCTGAGTGATTTCCATGCATCTACATATCTACACCGCTGACGCCCGATAAGTTCCTCTGCCCGCAGAATATCTTCCATACAATAAGCGGGCTGCATGGAAGCAACAACACCCAATTCG
>CAZTZL010000057.1:0-8551 GCA_964617625.1 uncultured bacterium | reverse complement strand
AATTTAGTGTAGGCTTTCAGGTTTTCCTGTAAAGGGAACCAGAGTGATATCCGGCAGGTCAGCCTGTTTTCCTTTAAAAATTTATCATAGATTTTATGGACTGTTTCCGGACTGTAATCCTGAACACTTGTGATTCCAAATTTCAAAGCCTGTTCCAGCACCTTTTCAACGGATTCTCCAATCTCTTCATCGGACGGCTGGGAAATGTATTGAGAAACAAGCTGCATGGCACTCTCTTTAAGAATACCTGTAGGTATTCCGGTAATGGGATCTTTTACAATTTCACCCCCCGGCGGATCGGGCGTCTCTTTCGTGATGTTTGCGATTTGAAGCGCTTTCCTGTTCACCAAAGCCGAATGGCCGTATATCCGTTCAAGAAAGATCGGCACATTGGGACAAACGATATCCAGATCCCGCCGTGTGGGCCATTGCCCTCCGGGGAGCAAATTTTGATCCCATCCCTGTCCGACAAGCCAGGATCCCGGTGGTAATTTTCGCAAGGCGTGCAAAATACATCTTTGAAGGTCCCGCATTGTGGCAATACCGTGGAAATCAATTTTTGTAGTACGAAAGCCGTTTTCAAAAAAATGGCAATGTGCATCATTGAACCCGGGACATCCGAATTGTCCCTTTAAATCTATCACTTCGGTTTCGGGTCCGATAAAACGTTCGATTTCCCGATCTGATCCTGTGTATAAAATCCGGTCCTCTTTGATTGCGATTGCCTGGACACGGGATTTTAACTTACAAACCGTATAGAATTTGCCATTTTTGAGAACGAGATCGGCTTCAATGTTTCTTCGAACACAACCGGAAACAATAGTGATAAAAGCAACTGTCACAATCTGTAAAAAAATGCCACACTTGTTCATTATCCCACCCTTTTTGGATGTCAATCTAAAGATGTTGTGTGTGAGTCCCATCATTGGTTTGAAATGAAATTCCATTTCAATACTTTATCCAACCGCCTGAATGCAATTGATTCGAGAATGATATACATAAGTCCCAACCCGCATTGAATCATCCATAACAGATGGCTGTTTTGGTAAGCAAATATCTGCACCGCCAACATCATACCAAAAAATGGTAAAACAAACAACAAAAATCCGAATCGATACATTCGTTCTCCCTTTTCACGCTTTTTTGAAAAAGGATATTCTTTTAAAAACAGGGTAACTATTGAAGAAGCCACCAGACCCAAAAGAAAAAGAGAAAGCGTGTGACGGAGCGCATGTATCCAGGGAATAAAGATAGAATAAATGATTCCCAATAAAACAAAAAACGGCAGCAGAAAACGAAAGAAAACCGCCAGCTTAACTCCCTGACAAAACCGGGCAGGAGAAACAATCGGAGCCACCCGGAAAATCCATCCGGCTTCCCAGTCCCGGATGTAAATCAGTCCGGAAATAATGAAATAGACCATAAAAAAGATAAAGAAGATGACAATACTCGTTGTCCCCCGTTCTCCTGTAAAAGGGCCGGAAACAAAAGGATCTGTCATTTCACCATTCAAAATCGCCAGCACTATGAATGCGAGGGGAATCCCGAAAACAGGATAGAGCCCCAGTTTCACGGAACGATCCCGTTTTATAAAATTGAGAGTTAACCGGAATCCCGCTGTCATTTCCGGAGAATGGAACATCCTGCCGATCAGCTTCTCGATCCGGTTCAAACCGGTGGATCTGGATTTTAAAATCGGATTAATCAGCATTTCTTCAGATTGTAATTTCGGCCTAGACTTAAAAGAAGAGAGAGAAAATTGCCGCATTGCCAGAAATGCAATAAAAAACACTCCGAGAATTCCGATCAGAAAAAGAACAGGATAATCCGAAATGTCCGATCCCGACAAATATTGAACGCCTCCGGCAAACCATGCTGGCGGCGCACAGTATAACAACCCCTTGATCTGTACAGAACCCGTCTGCAAAAAAAGATTGCCCGCTCTTGGGAATAGTTGATATGAAAAAATGAGGGAAAAAGTCAATCCGATCTGTAAATAAATCAGCGTATTTCTGAACTTTTCAGGAGGGAAAAGACGGATCAGGGAGGCGTAAATAACCGTAATAAAAAACGCTGAAAAAAGATTGGCCAGCATGGTCATCAGGAAAAAAACCGCCGGAAAAACAGCAGACGTGCCGGGCAGGGCCAATCCAAAAAGTGAAGGGCCGAGACAGATCGACGTTCCGACAAGAATAACATAAAAAATAAGATTGCAAAATTTGGCGAACAGGACGGTTTTCGGCGAAACGGGAAGCGGCCCGATGATGGATTCATCCTCCGGCTGAAGTATCGTCTGTTCATATTCCAGGATTACGGCAAAGGCAACCATGACCATGGAGTATGCAATAGCTAAAATCGAATAGGCAAAAGAAGTGCTGTCCGGTAGCAGTCCGCCAGCCAGACTCGTTCCCATGAGTGCATAAAAAATAAAACTCCCCCAAATGGATGGGATTTTTTTCCAGCGGCCCAACATACCGCGGTTGGATCGAAAATCCATCCGGATACTCATAGATAGGAGTATTTTGAATTGTCCCCAGTCAAATCGATTCGGCCGGGCTAAACAGCTATTCATCTGGGATGATCTTTAACCATTGTTTTTGAAAATGCTTTGGCCAGCGCTTCGACATCCTCCGCATGCGTAATATGGCTGAAGACACTTTCAAGGGATGGCTTCTGTGTCATTTTCTTCAACTCATCTACCGAGCCATCCGCTATAATCTTACCCTTGTCGATGATGACAACACGGTCGCAGAGATTCTCAACCACTTCCAAAATGTGGGAGGAATAAAAAACCGTGATTCCCTGATTGGAAAGATTTCTCAGCAATTCTTTCAGAAGAAGAGCAGCATTGGAATCCAAACCATTGAGCGGCTCGTCAAGAAAAATCACTTCAGGATTGTGTATCAGCGCCGAAGCGATAACAACTTTCTGCTTCATGCCCTTGGAAAAGGCAGACATCCGCTGGTGCAGCTTATCCTGTATTTGAAAAAATTCGGCAAATTCATCGATGCGTCCGGGAATGGAAGCCTCATCCATCCGATAGAGACGGCCGATGAAATTTAGATATTCGTACGGGGTTAAACTCTGATAAACCGCTCCCGATTCGGGCACATATCCGATTCGCTTCTTAACTTCAATAGGATCTTCGACGACATCAAATCCTGCGACTTTCGACGTTCCTTCATCTGGAGTTGTCATTCCCGCAAGCAGTTGAATTGTTGTGGTTTTCCCTGCGCCGTTCGGGCCGAGGTATCCGCAGATCTGGCCTCCGGGAATGGTTAGCGTCACATGATCGACCGCGACCAGATCACCGAAGGATTTTGTCAATTGTTTGATTTCAATCATATTGGAATGGAACCGTCTATTTCTTTTTAAACGAAACCAGTTTCGTCATCCCGAGCGAAACGGAGGAATGACATAGCCTGTCTTCACTTCTAAAAGTTTCCTGACCCATTATGAAAACTTAGTATACAGTTTCATAAATACACATACATATGCACTTGCTTAAATTCCAATATACAAATCCGAAATGCAAAACAAATACGAATAATCGAAATCAGAAATTCAAAACATCAGAATGAATCGTATTTGATCGTTCTGGGTAATATTTTTTATTTGAACATTCGAGTTTTAAATTTGTTTCTGATTTCGTGTTTCGTATTTTCCGCCCGAGGCGGATCTGCCTCTGGCAGGCGAGTTTGGCAAAACTTGCGGACGTGTTCATAGATAATTTATTCTAAATACGTCACAGTATTTATAAGTGAGAGCCCTTAGCCATCCGGATTCTCAAGCTTTTCTCTTAAAAGTGTACTGGCTACTTTCGGATTGGCCTTGCCTCCGCTCTTTTTCATCACCTCGCCCATAAAAAATCCGAAAAGGGCTTTCTTGCCGCTTTTGTATTTATCAACTTCTCCGGAATTTTCCTGAAGCACCTTATCCACCATGTTCCCCAACTGGTCCGAATCCGACACCTGAACCAAACCCAGCTTTCCGATTACCTTTTTCGGGGGTTCCCCGGTACGGGCCGCTTCGGCAAACACGCGCTTTCCGGCCGAATGAGAAATCGTTCCTTTTTCAACTAACTGTATAATTTCAGCAAGAGCATCCGGTCCGGTTTTTAAATCACTGATTTCGGCCGAACTCTCTTTTAAAATTCGCAGTACTTCTCCCATGATCCAGTTCGACGCCTGTTTGGAATCGTTCACGCGTTTTGCCGTTTCCTCGAAATAATCGGCCAGCCTCCGGTCTTCTGTTAAAACCGAACAATCGTAATCCGGCAGTCCGTATTCTTCGATCAAACGTTTCCGGCGTTTATCGGGCAGTTCGGGAAGATTTTTCCGGATTTCTTCAATCCAGGATTTTTCAACAACAATGGGAACAAGGTCAGGATCGGGAAAATAGCGGTAATCATGTGCCTCTTCTTTGCCGCGCATCGGCATCACGATCTCCCGGGTCTCATCCCACAACAGAGTCTGCTGCTGAATTCGGCCTCCCTGATTTACAATTCCCATCTGCCTCTGAATCTCGAATGTCAGCGCTTTTTCCACGCCGTGGAAAGAATTCATATTTTTCAGTTCGGTTTTCACACCCAGTTTTTCTTCGCCCGCGGGACGAATCGAAATATTGGCATCACAACGGAGACTGCCTTCCTCCATGTTCCCGTCGCAGATTTCCAGCCAGCGAAGCAGCTGCCGTAATTGGGTGAGATAGAGATAGGCTTCCTGGGGAGACCGCATATCCGGCTGGCTGACAATTTCGATCAGGGGAACGCCGCATCGGTTAAAATCCATCAAACTTTCGTTTTCATTGACAAAAGTCTCATCGTGAATTGATTTGCCCGCATCTTCCTCGAGATGAATTCTCAAAATACGAATCCGTTTCCGTGATCCCTCTTTCGGCTCAATTTCAATCCAGCCGTTTTCTGAAAAAGGCTCCTCATACTGCGATATCTGGTATCCCTTGGGAAGATCCGGATAAAAATAATTCTTCCTGGCAAAAATCGAACGCTCGCGCACTTCACAGTGCACGGCAAACGCCATCTTCGCTGCAAATTCAATCGCCTTTTTGTTGGTTACCGGCAGTACACCCGGCATGCCCAGACAGACCGGGCACGTTTGCGTATTCGGTTCGGCGCCAAATTGTGTGCTGCATCCACAGAAAATTTTTGATTGTGTTAGTAGATGGGCGTGAACTTCGAGCCCGATGACCGATTCGTATTTCATCTTTTTCCTGCTAAAATTTTATTTGTCTAAATCGTTAATCCAATAACAAACGAAACGAATTCCCTGATCGGGAGAGTTCTGTCCCGAAAATCGATATATCCGAACTGAAAATAACCATATTTTAAAACGACGGCCCCGGCACCGAAAAAGACCGCTTCGCCATTGAACCGTTTTGTTTCTGTAATGACATCCGTGATATAAAGTATGTTCGCTTCATCAAAATACTCAAATTCGAAATAGAATTTTTTTGTGTTCCCTTTATACCGACCAGCACCTCCAATCAGAAAGGGTGTAAAATATTTACCGGAAATCCATGGGAATGTCAGATCCCACTGGAGCACAACGCCGTGAAGATTGTAATTATAACTGTGCGGATAGAACTTGTCCTCTTTGGCCCAAAATTCAGGCAGATCTTGAAGGTAGTGCTGGTCGTGAGCCCAGAAAGTGTACCCGGCCGAAACCGGCCCCACTTTAATCAGATTCAGACGAACCTGTCCGTGAAGAAAAATTTTCTTGACCGATGACAAGTTGAGATTATAATAGTTTTGATCCAGATTATCTGTAATTTCAAAAACGGGTAGGTTGTTATTCAATGCTCTACGGAGACCCAGTCCCAGATATATCCTTGGCCGAAGTGAAACCGGAACGGAGGCGGACACAGGCAAACAGGCTGCCAGTAGAATAACGACTAAAACAGTCATATGCATTGAATATTTTTTCATGGATTCAACCTGTGTGTTTAAAATGTCTGGATCCAATCCTGCGGTCACAGATTTCTTGAAAACTTCGAGCGGTTTAGATCCTGATGGCGTTCCATCGCCAGTTCGATCAATCGATCGATCAGCTCAGGATAAAGAATGCCGCTGGCCTCCCAGAGCTTGGGATACATGCTGATCGGCGTGAATCCGGGAATCGTATTGATCTCGTTGATAAAAATCCGGTTCGTTTTCCGCTCCAGAAGAAAATCGACACGGCCCATGCCCGCGCAATCCAGCGCCTTGAAAGCCGCTATGGACATGCTCCGAACCGTCTGGGAGACAGAATCGGGAATATCAGCCGGAATGAGCGTCTTGCTGCCGTCCGCCAGATACTTGGCCTCGTAATCATAAAATTCGTTGCACGGAACGACTTCTCCAACCACTGATGCTTTCGGATCATCATTGCCGAGCACGGCGCATTCCAGTTCCCTCGCATCAATGGCTTTTTCAACTAAAATTTTCCGGTCATAAATACCTGCCTGGTCAATTGCACGGATCAGCTCTTTTTCATTGTGCGCTTTTGAAACGCCCACACTCGACCCTGTATTGGCCGGTTTAACAAAACAGGGGAATCCGACTTCTTTGATAACACCCTTCAATATGACTTCGGCGGATTTTTCCCAGTCTTTTCTGAGAAAATAGAGAAAATCGGGAGAAGGCAGATCATTCTGGAGAAAGAGTTGTTTCATTAAAATCTTATCCATACCAAGTGCGGATGCCAGCACACCACCGCCAACACAGGGAAGATCGGCAAGATCGAGCAGACCCTGCACTTTGCCGTCTTCACCGAAAGTACCGTGCAAGACCGGAAAAACCACATCCACAGGTTCTTTGGACCAATCCCCGAAAGAATCTGGAACGTTCTTTTCCAGCTTGATCAATCCTTTGGATTGTGGATCGCCCACCAACACCAGAGTGCCTTTCGAACTTTCGAGTGCCTCATACGAATCCAGGGGCTTGACGCCCGGCAGTGCCTGCCATCGGCCCTCTTTGGATATCTTGATCGGCAGGACACTGTATTTCGTTTGATCGATATGCTTGAGTATGCTCAACGCTGAGGTCAACGAAACTTCATGTTCCGAGGAACGTCCTCCGAAAAGAACGGCGACACGAATTTTCTTTTTAGGATTCATTTTATCTAAAATAACAATTCTCTTGACGATATGCAAATCGTTTCCGCACAATCCAGAACAGACAACATTTTCTGATTTTTGGACCGGCCAATAAAAACTTGAATTCAACTTTCCTTTTGGCTATATTGCTTCCTGGGTTCTCATCCTTGAGAGCAATCAGATATGTTACCTTAACAAACACCGATTTTATCAAGCTGACGACTTAAAATTGAAACTTTGGACTGGAAACTCGTAACTTTAAACTTGAAACTTGTAACTATAAAAGGAGGATGCAATGAAACGGTCCATCCCATTTTTTTGTTTTTTCCTCTTAATCACATTATCGGCAAAATCAGAAAACTATCTCATCAACGGCGGGCAGGAATCGAGCATCAAATACACACTCAGCCAGCACATCGAACCCGCAGGCGAAACCAAGACGCTTAAACTCAGCTTTGTGGTTCCGGAATCGTTTAATTCACCCACCTATAAACAGCGCATTGAAAATTTTCAGCTGAACTTTTCTCCGGATCCATCCAAAAGAGAAGAAGAACAGGATCAGCGCGGCAACCGGATTATCCGTGTGCAGTGGAACAATCCATCCCGGCCCGTGGATGCGGTCATGTCATTCACTTCATACAACACGACCCTGCTCCAATCTCTGGATTCGGGCGCGCCGTTTCCGCTGACCGGTCTTTCGAAATCAATGAACGATTATCTCTCTCCAACGGAGCAGGTTCAGTCCGGTGATCCGGGAATTCAGGCCAGAGCCAAAGAACTGGTACGGAACGTGAAAACCGAATTCGATGCGGTTCAGCAAACCCTTACCTGGGTAGTGGACAACATGCGCTATGTGACTCCGCCGCAGCAGTACGATGCCCTCTACAGTTTTAACTCGGGCAAAGGCAACTGCCAGAATTACTCCCACCTTTCCGCGGCGCTCATGCGTTGCGTCGGCATTCCGGTGCGCATTGTCAATGGCGTGACATTGAAAGAGCCTTACACGGCAGAAACGCCTCAGGGCGAATTCACATTCAAAATGGGTCAGGGCCGCCATTCGTGGATCGAGGTCTATTTTCCGGATCTCGGCTGGGTTCCCTTCGATCCGCAGCAGACCGAGCTCTTTGTTTCGAACCGGTTCATCCGCATCGAAATAGGTGTAGACAACAATGAGACGATCAATGACGGCATGGTCAAATGGCAGCAGGCCAGAGGCGTGAAAGGCAGGCCGCGTTTTCAGGAAACCATCGAAGCCGATTTTGTTCAGGACAATGTACGTCTCTCCATGGAAAAACAGGCCTACGGACCCAAAAATATGCTCCTGGTTCCGAAAGTCAATGCCACATTCACACAGGTCATCGTGGAACCGGAACCCGAGCCCAAAAAAATCTCTGACGATAAATTGAAAACAATGGAATACAAGAAAGCATTTCTCTTCGGTAATCTCGATTTCCCGCAG